>NZ_CEEDBN010000015.1:0-139605 GCF_979253015.1 Methylobacterium sp. AC433
ACCCCGCGCTCGTCTCAGGAGATGCAAAAGCAAGCCGCCAACCCCGTTGGCCGCCCGCCGATGAACCGGGGTATACGCGGGGCCGGTTTTCCTGTCAACAGCCGTTTTGACAAAAACATGACGCCCCTCTCAGGCGGCATCGAGCAGGTGTTCGAGGAACCGCCGCGCCTCCTCCACGGGCATCGGCCGGCCGAGCAGGAACCCCTGCGCCTCCGTGCAGCCCTCCTGGCGGACCTGCGCCATCTGCGCCGCGGTCTCGATGCCCTCGGCGGTGATGCTGGCGCCGAGCTGCGTCCCGAGGCCGACCACGGCGCGCACGATGGCGGCGGTGCCCGGATCGGCGATCTCGCGCACGAAGGACCGGTCGATCTTGATCCGGTCGAAGGGGAAGCGCCGCAGGTAGCTCAGCGAGGAATAGCCCGTGCCGAAATCGTCGAGGGCGATCCGGACGCCGAGGGCGCGCAGGCGATGCAGGCAGGCGATCACCGCCTCGGCATCCTGCATCAGCACGCTCTCGGTGATCTCGAGCTCCAGGCGCCGCGCCGGGAGGCCGGACGCCAGCAGGGCGGCGACCACGCTCTGCTCGAGTCCGGACTGCCCGAACTGCACCGCCGAGACATTGACGGCGATGCGTCGGTCGCCCGGCCAGGAGGCGGCCTCGGTGCAGGCTTCCCGCAGCGCCCAGCTGCCGAGCTGGCGGATCAGCCCGGTCTCCTCGGCCAGGGGAATGAAGGCGCCCGGGGCGATCATGCCCCGCACCGGATGCGGCCAGCGCAGCAGGGCCTCGAAGCCCCGCACGGTGCCGCTGTCGAGGTGCAGGACCGGCTGGTAGTACAGGCTGAAGCCGCCGGTGCGCACGGCCTCGCGCATCTCCAGTTCGAGGAGGTTGCGCTCGGTCGTCGCGGCGTCCATCGCCGCCTCGTAGAACCGGTACGTGTTCCGTCCCGCCGCCTTGGCCCGGTAGAGGGCGATGTCGGCGTTGCGGAACAGCGTGTCGGCATCGGCGCCGTCCTGGGCGCCGATGCCGATTCCCACGCTGACGCCGATCCCGACCCGGTGCCCGCCGAGATCGACGGGCTGCTCCATCGCCTCGATGACGCGGCGCGCCGCGAGCCCGGCCTCCTGCGGGTCGTCGAGGTCGGCCAGGATGATGGCGAATTCGTCGCCGCCGAGGCGCGCGACGGTGTCGCCGTCCCGGACCACGCCGCGCAGGCGGTCGGCGACCACGCGCAGCAGCGCGTCGCCGGCCGGATGGCCGAGGGTGTCGTTGACCGCCTTGAAGCGGTCGAGGTCGCAGGCCAGCACCGCGAAGCGGCCTGCGCGCCGGTCCGCCCGCGCGAGGGCGTTGCTGAGGCCCTCCTTGAACAGGAGCCGGTTCGGCAGTCCGGTCAGGCCGTCATGCAGCGCCATGTAGGCGATCCGGCCCTCCGCCAGCTTGCGCTCGGTGATGTCCATCGTCAGGCCCACGACCTTGACCGGCTCGTTCAGCTCCGGGTCGGTCACGACGCGGGCGAAGCTCTGGAGCCAGCGCGGGGCGTCGCCCTCCGAATCCGCCAGGCGGAATTCCCCGTTGTAGGACGTGCCCTCGGCGAGGGCGCGGTAGACGTGGCCGTACAGGGCGGCGAGGTCGCCCGGATGGATGTGGCTGTCCCACACGCCGACGCTGACCTCCACCGGCGCGCCGGGGTCGTGGCCCTCCGGCACCGGGAGGCCGTACATCCGCGCGCTGTCGGCGGAGTGGCGGACGGTGCCGCCCTTCAGGTCCCAGGACCAGAGCCCGGCCCCGGCCGATTCCTGCGCGAGCCGCAGGAGGTTCGAGGTCTCCTCCAGGGCCTGTCGCGCCGCGACGATGTCGTCGATGTCGAGGGCCGTCCCGAGGAGGCCGACCATCACGCCGTCCTCACGGATCGGCAGCATGACGAGCTTGTGCCAGCGGTAGACGCCGTCGTGCCGGAGCAGGCGTCCCTCGACCTCGTAGGCCTCGTCCCGCCGCCGGGCCTCGGCGAAGACCTGCTCCATCCGGGCGGCGTCGTCGGGATGGTTGCGGGCGAGGCGGGCCGCGCGGCCGGAGCCGATCGGCCCGTAATAGCTCTCGAAGCGCTGGTTGACGTAGGTCGCCTCCCCGTCGTGGAGGGAGACGACCCAGACGATCTGCGGCAGGGAATCGGCGAGCGCGCGGTAGCGGGCCTCGCCCAGGCGCAGGGCCTGCTCGGCGGCGACGCGCTCGCCGACGTCGCGCGCGGCGGTGATCGTCTCGAAGGGCAGCCCGGCCTCGTCGCGCACGAGGCGCGTCTGCGCCTCCACCCAGATCCAGCGGCCGTCGCGGTGACGCAGGCGATGGATAATGCGTGCCGTCTCGGTCTGCCCGGTCCGGAACGCCTCGAGGAACGCGATCGTGGCGGCCCTGTCGTCCGGATGCAGCGAGGCCTCCAGGGGAAGGTTCAGCATCTCCTCGGGACTGTAGCCGAGGAGGTCGCGCGAGGCCGGGGAGACGTAGGTGCGCACGTTCGCGACGCTGCGCCGGACGATCATGTCGGAGACGGAATCCGCCAGGATGCGGTAGCGGCGCTCGCCCGCCCGGGTGCGGGCCTCGGCCGCCCGGTGCTCGGTGACGTCGGTGAAGGTGTGGAGGACGCCGCCATCGGGCAGGGTCACGCCCCGCACCTCGAGGGTGGTGCCGTCCGGGCGCGGCCAGTCGATGCGCAGCGGCGTCCAGGCGCCGGCGGCGTCGCGCAGGCGCGGCTGGCCCGCGGCCGAGGGCGGCATCGCCGAGAAGTCGCCGCGCTCCGACAGGCGGGCGAGGATGTCGGACAGGCGCGCGCCCTCGCGCAGCACCGTCCCAGGCAGGTCGAGGAGGTGGCGGGCCCGGGGGTTGAGCAGGCGGACGCAGCCCTGCGCGTCCATCATGATCAACCCCTGGTCCATCGTCTCCAGGGTGGCGCGCAGGCGCAGGTCCTTCTCGCGCAGCCGCGCCTCGGAGAGGGCGAGGTCGGTGACGTCGAGGACGAGGCCGTAGAGCGCCGTCAGGCGCCCGCCGGCATCCCGTTCGACCGCTCCCTGGACGATCACGTGGCACAGGCTGCCGTCCGGGCGGAGGATGCGGGCCCGTCCCTGGTAGGCGGCGTTGCCGGGGCCGGTGCTGTCCAGGGCGGCGGAGATGCGCGCCGCGACCTCCGCCCTGTCGTCCGGATGATAGAAGGCGAGATGATCGTCGAGGGCGAGTTCGCCGCCGGGCGGCATCGGCCGGCCGAAGACGCCGCAGATGCCCTGGGACCAGGACACGGTCCGGGTCCGGGCATGGATGCGCCAGTAGCCGATATGGGCGACGGCCTCGGTCATCCGCTGGGCATCGACCACGAGCTTGAGATCGGCGGCCTTCGCGGCCAGGAGGGTCTCGGTGCGCTGGCGCTCGGCCCGCTCGATCTGGCTCGCGCGCTGCGCCGCTCCGAGCCGGAGATGGGCCTCGACGACGGTGCCGAGGTCGCGCAGCTGCGACACCCGCGCCGCGTCGAAATCGTCGCGCGGGACCGTGTCGATCAGGCAGAGGGTGCCGAGGGGCAGGCCGTCCGACAGGGCGAGGGGCACGCCCGCGTAGAAGCGGGCCCGAGGCTCCCCGGTGACGAGGGGACTCGCCGCGAACTCGGCATCGGCGAGAATGTCGGGCAGCACCAGCACCGCGCCGGGCGCGGCCAGGATGGTGCGGTCGCAGAAGGCGCCGGCCCGGGGGAGGGTGCCGCCATCGGCGACGCCGCAGCGGGCCTTGAGCGTATAGGTGTCGCGGCCGGCAAGGTTCACGAGGGCGATCGGCACGCCGAACAGGGCGCAGGCCGTCCGGCAGACGGCGTCGAGATGCGCCTCCGGCGTGCCGTCCAGGAGCCTCAGGTCGTTGAGGATGGCCAGGCGCTGCGCCTCGACACTGGAGCTCGGCACGACAACCCTTTCTCGCCGACGCACAGGCCGCGAACTCTCCGCGTTCCGCGTCTCATGACCTGGATGCCGGCGTGACCCGATGTCGATGACAGGTCCGGGCCGGCACAGGATGGATCCCGGCCAGTCCTGCGGTCCCCCGCGACGGAACCGCCCGACGCGGGATCATGGTCTGCCAGCCTTTCACTTTCCTTTATATTCGGGAGATCCTTGCGGTGCCGGCGCCGCGCCGGCGCTCAGGCCGGGAGCAGCAGCCGGACGCCGAGGCCGCCGAGGTCCGAGCGGGCGAGGTGAAGCCCGCCGCCGTAGAGTTCGGCGAGTTCCCGGGTGATCGACAGGCCGAAGCCGTGGCCGGGCACGCTCTCGTCGAGGCGCCCGCCGGGCCGCATCGCGCGGGCGGCCGCCTCCACGTCGAGGCCGGGGCCGTCATCGGCCACGGTCACCGCGACGCCGGCCTCCGTGGCGGCAGCGGTGACCCGGACGCGGCCTCGGCTCCACTGGCAGGCATTGTCGATGAGATTGCCGAGCATCTCGTCGACGTCCTGCGGATCGCAGGCCACGGCGAGGCCGGCCGGCAGGTCGAGGTCGATGGCCAGTCGCTTCTCGGCATAAAGGCGCCCGAAGGTGGTCCGCAGGTCGGCCAGCGGTCCGGCGAGTTCGGTCCGGGTTCGGGTGCCGCCGCCGAGGGCCGCGGCCCGCGCGCGCCGCAGATGGTGGCGCACCTGCCGGTCCATGGCGCCCACGAGGTCGGCGAGGCCGCCATCCGGGTCGCGGGTCCGGTCCGACAGGGCGAGGGTCAGGGTGGCGAGGGGCGTCTTCAGGCCGTGGGCGAGGTTCGCCACATGGGTGCGGGCGCGCTCCAGGTTGGCGGCGTTCTGGTCGAGGAGGGCGTTCACCTCGCCCACCAGGGGCCGGATCTCGGCGGGCTGCTTGGCGGGAATCCGGTGACGCCTGCCGGCCCGTACCTCGGCGACGTCCCGGCGCAGGCGCTCCAGGGGCCGGAGGCCGAGGCGGACCTGCGCGACGGTGCCGGCCACGAGGCAGAGGCCGAGGATGCCCAGGATCGCGGCGAGGGCGAGGCCGGCCTCGCGCAGGGGTCCGTTCAGGGCCTGGGCCGGGGCCGAGGCCACGAGGAGCGCCGGCGGACCGCCTCCCTCCGGCGGCAGGACCTGGATGCGCAGGATGAGGGACTCGCCCCAGGGGCCGGTGCCGTCGCCGGGCTCCGGCCGGTCGGGGTCCCGGTCGCGGGGCGGGCGGCCCGGCTCCGGCAGGCGCAGGTCGCGCCCCTCCAGGGACTCGGACCGCAGGGTGTCCTGCCCCTGGCGGACCTGCCAGTACCAGCCGGAGCGGGGGCGATCGAAGGGCGGCCCGTCGAGGGCGCGGTCGAGGCGCAGGCGCTCGCCGGGGCCACGCTCCAGGCTCGCCGCCAGGGCGACGAGCTGGCTGTCGAGGCGGCTGTCGAGCTGGGCTCGGACGAAGCGGTGCAGGACGAGCCCGATGGCGAGGCCGGCGACCAGCAGGGCCGCGGTGACGAGGGCGAGGGCGGCCAGGAGCAGGCGCCGCTGCAGGGAGCCGAGATGAAGGAACCCGACGGGCTTGACCGGGACCGGCTTCTCCGGAGGGTCGGGCCTGTCCGCCGGTCCGGCAGCGGGGCGGGGCCTGCCCGGCGGGGTCATGCGGGATCGCCCGGAAGCAGCCGGTAGCCGTGGCCGCGCACGCCCTCGATCCGGGCGGGGGCGATCTTGCGGCGCAGGCGGGTGATGATGACCTCGACGGAGTTCGAGTCGACGTCGGCATCGCCGTCGTAGACCCGCTCGATCAGCTGTCCGCGCGGCATCACCCCATCCTTGTGCAGGATCAGGCAGGAGAGCACGCGCCATTCCAGGCCGGTGAGCTTCAGGGGCAGGCCGTCGCGCTCGAAGGTGCCGAGACCGGATTCATAGCTGAGGGGGCCGCAGGTGACCCGCGAGGCACCGTGCGCCGTCGCCCGGCGGACCAGGGCGCGCAGGCGGATCACCAGCTCCTCCACCCGGAACGGCTTCACGAGGAAATCGTCGGCGCCCGCCTTGAAGCCCGCGACCTTGTCGCTCCAGCCGTCCCGCGCCGTGAGGATCAGGACGGGCATCGTCCGGCCCGCCGCCCGCCAGGCCTGGAGAACCGAGAGGCCGTCGCGCTTGGGCAGGCCGAGGTCGAGCACCACCGCGTCGTAGGTCTCCGTCTCGCCGAGATGCTGCGCGTCCTCGCCGTTCGCCGCGTGGTCGAGGGCGAAGTTCTCGGCCCGCAGGGCCTTGGCGATCTCGGCGGCGAGCGGCGCATCGTCCTCCACCAGCAGGAGTTTCATGGGATCGGATCCGGGAATGGAAGGGCGGAGGCGGGACGGCGAGCGGCCTACGCCGCGTCGTTTAACGGGGGCTGAACCGTGCGGTTCAGTCCGGGTTCGCGGCCCCGTCCTAGAACGGCGTCAACCCGAGAGGGCAAGCGCCGAACCCGAGAAGGACAGGCACCATGACCACGACCATTCCGACCAACGAGACCGCCCACCCCGCGGCCGCCCCGACCCCGAAGCGCTCCCGCCGGGCCCTCGTGCTCGGCGCGATCGCGGCGCCCCTCGCCTTCGGCGCGATCGGCCTGTCGCTCGCCCAGAACGGCTCCGCCGTGATGACGCCGGTGGAGCCCACCGCGATCGCAGCCCTGAAGGCCTCGGGCTCCATCGCCGCCAAGGGCGACGTCGCCGAGGTCTACGGCAACAAGTTCGTGATGCAGGACGGCACCGGCAAGGCGCTGGTCGAGACCGGCCGCCAGGGCGAGGGGGGCACCCTCGTGAAGCCCGGTGAGGCCGTCACCGTGCAGGGCCGATTCGAGAACGGCTTCCTCCACGCCATGCTGATCACCCGCGCCGACGGCAGCCGGATCCTGGTCGGCCCCGCTGGCGGCCCGCCCCGCGGCCCCCTCGACTGGGCCAGGGACCGGGTCGGCCTCGGCGCGACGCCCGACCTGCCGGCCCTGACCGCCCAGGTCGCCGCCGCCGGCTATTCCGACATCCGCGTCACCGGCCGCGGTCCCCGTCACCTCGAGGTCGCGGCCCGCGGCAGCGATGGCCGCGAGCGCCAGCTCCATGTCGGGTTCGACGGGCAGGTCCGCGAGACGCGCGCCTTCTGAGACCCCGAACGCCCCCCTTCCACCGCAACCGATGGGACAGCGATCATGACCAAGACCACCGCCCTCCTCAGCGCCGCCGCGATCCTCATCGCCAGCGCGGCCATCGCCCAGCCGGTCCCGCCTCCGGGCGGCCCGCGCCCCGGACCGGAAGCCGGCGCCCCGCCCCCGGTCGGCCCACGCCGCGGTCCCGACGCGCCGCCCCCGCCGCCTCCGCCGAAGGCCGCGCATTTCCGCCTGGAGCGGGGCGAGACCGCCATCGACGTGAAGTGCGCCGACGACGAGCCGATGAAGGCCTGCGCCGACCTCACCCTGCAGATGCTCGACCGCCTCGCCGCGCTGCCGAGCCAGCCGAAGCCCGACGCCCCCAGGCCGGACGCGCGCTGAACGCGCGCGCCCCGCGATCGACGGCGCGGCGGCTCGCGGGGCCGCCGCGTCCCAGCCACATCGGAAAGAGAGATGTCCATGCCCGAGATGCACAGCACCCACGGCACGATCTGGGCCCTGTTCGGCCACCGCCTCGCCCTCGAGGGGCCCGACGGCCGAATCCTCGTCGATCTCGGACCGGAGGGCGCCAGGGCGCTGGCCGGGCGGTCGGTGCCCCTCAAGGTCGGCGACGCGGTCGCGGTGACCGGCGAGCGCAGGCCGACGGAGATCAAGGCCGCCGCGATCACGGGGCCGGACGGCCTCCGTCACGCCATCGCCCATCCCGGTCCGGGGGGACAGGACGAAGCCTCGGCCGACCCGGCGACGGCCCTCGCGGCACTGCGCCAGGCAGGGTATCAGGTGGACGGGGTGCCGGCGCGCAAGCCGAAGCATTTCGAGGTCCGCGCCAGCAAGGATGGCGGACACTACGCCGTGCACGTCACCTTCGCGGGCGTCATCCGCAAGGCCGAGGCCCTGCCGGACAGCAATGTCCGAGCCGGCTGACACCTCGTTATGGCGCGATGTCGCAGCGTGACCAGGGGCACGCGACGCGAGACTGCCTTGCGCGATACATCTTCCGCGCGGGTCCGGAGGCATGCTAGGCGCTCTTTCGTAATTGCCTTTCGAGGAGACTTCTGCATGTCCAATCTGTCCCGTCTCGCCGTCGTCCTGGGTGCCGCCGCCCTCGCGCTTCCCCTGGCGATCCCGGCCTCGGCCAAGGGCCCGGGCGCGTCGAAGGTGATCTCGATGGTCGACACCGACAACGACGGCACCATCGACCTCAAGGAGGCCCAGGCGGTGGCCGGCGCCCTGTTCGACAAGCTGGAATCCGACAAGGACGGCACCGTCGACGCCAAGGAGCTCAAGGGCCGCGTCAGCAAGAAGGCCCTCAAGGCCGCCGATCCGGATTCAGACGGCACCCTCGACAAGAACGAGTACCTCGCCCTGGTCGAGGCCCGCTTCAAGGCCGCCGATCCGGACAACGACGGCACCCTCGACGCCAAGGAGCTGAAGACCCCCGCCGGCAAGGCGCTGGTCTCCCTCCTCAAGTAAATCCGGCCGGGTGCCCGAGGCACCGGGTTGCAAGCCGCTTCCACGACGGCCCGGCGCTCCCAGCGCCGGGCCGTTCGCGTTTCAGGGCCCGGGAAAGCTCACGCGCGGAATCGCGGCGAGGATTGACCCGAGGCGGCAGTTCAGAACATTCCAGGCTGGCATGCCATTCGCAAACAGCGTTTGCCGATGGTCGGGCGCCGAAACGAAGGCCGGTTCATGGAATTTTTCGCCCAGCAGTTCATCAACGGCCTGACGCTCGGGTCGATCTACGGTCTGATCGCCCTGGGCTACACCATGGTCTTCGGCATCATCGGGATGGTGAACTTCGCCCACGGCGACGTCTTCATGCTCTCCTCCTTCATCGCCCTGATCTTCTTCCTCATCCTGACGTCCTGGCTCGGGCTCACCTCGGTCGCCCTGGTGTTCCTCATCGTGCTGATCCTCGCCATGATCCTCACGGCCCTGTGGGGCTGGGCGATCGAACGGGTGGCCTACCGACCCTTGCGCGGCTCGTTCCGCCTGGCGCCGCTGATCTCGGCCATCGGCGTGTCGATCTTCCTGTCGAACTTCGTCCAGGTGGTGCAGGGCGCCCGCAACAAGCCGGTGCCACCGCTCGTGCGCGACGTCATCGTGCTCTACCAGAACGAGCAGTACACCGTGACCCTGTCCTACAAGCAGGCGATCATCATGACGACGACCGCGCTGCTGCTCGCCGGCTTCTGGTACCTGGTGCAGCGCACCTCCTTCGGGCGGGCCCAGCGCGCCTGCGAGCAGGACCGGCGCATGGCCGCACTCCTCGGCATCAACGTCGACCGGACGATCTCGCTGACCTTCGTGCTCGGCGCGGCGCTGGCCGCCGTGGCCGGCACCCTCTACCTCCTCTACTACGGCGTGGTCTCGTTCTCGGACGGGTTCGTGCCCGGCGTGAAGGCCTTCACGGCAGCGGTCCTCGGCGGGATCGGCTCGCTGCCCGGCGCGGTGCTCGGCGGCCTCATCATCGGCCTGATCGAGACCTTCTGGTCGGCCTATTTCTCGATCGAGTACAAGGACGTGGCCGCGTTCCTCATCCTGATCGTGGTGCTCATCTTCAAACCATCCGGCATCCTCGGACGCCCCGAAGTCGAGAAGGTCTGACCATGGCGACAGGATCGACCATCGGCGCGGTGGCCCCCACCGTCGGCCGCGGCTCCGGCGCGGCGTTCGCCGAGATGCTCAAGGATTCGGCACTCTTCGCCCTGGTGACCCTCGGCCTGAGCATCCCGGTGGTGGCCTACCGGACCGATCTCGGGCAGGGCACCGGCCTCGAGCTCACCGGCCGCTGGGGCGTCGTCGCGGGCCTGTGCCTCACGGTGTTCGTCCTGCGCCTCGGCCAGCGCATGATCCTCGGGGAGGTCTCGCGCCGGCGCGAGGCACACCGGATCGCCACGGCGGGGCCCCCCCCGGCGGTGGCCCGCGCCGGCCGGGTCCTCGGACCGCTGACCCTGGCCGTGGCGCTGACCCTGCCGCTGCTCGCGGCGCTGGGCTCGGGCGGCCTGTCCGAGGGGCGCTACTGGATCGACCTCGGCATCCTCATCCTCACCTACGTCATGCTCGGCTGGGGCCTGAACATCGTCGTCGGCCTCGCCGGGCTCCTCGATCTCGGCTACGTCGCCTTCTACGCGGTGGGGGCCTATTCCTACGCGCTGCTCTCCACCGTGTTCGGGCTGTCCTTCTGGATCTGCCTGCCGCTGGCGGGCCTGTTCGCGGCGGCCTTCGGCGTACTCCTCGGCTTCCCTGTGCTGCGCCTGCGCGGCGACTACCTCGCCATCGTGACGCTCGCCTTCGGCGAGATCATTCGCCTCGTCCTCATCAACTGGGTCGATTTCTCCGGCGGCGCCGCCGGCCTCTCCTCGATCCCGCGGGCGAGCTTCTTCGGGATTCCCTTCACGGCCGGGGAGGGCGGGTTCGCCCAGACTTTCGGGCTGACCTTCAACCCGATCCACCGGATCATCTTCCTCTACTACCTGATCCTCGCGCTGGCGCTGATCACCAACCTCGTGACGCTGCGCATGCGCCGCCTCCCGCTGGGGCGCGCCTGGGAGGCCCTGCGCGAGGACGAGATCGCCTGCCGGTCGCTGGGCATCGACACCACCATGACCAAGCTGACCGCCTTCGCGCTCGGTGCGATGTTCGCGGGCTTCGCGGGCTCGTTCTTCGCCGTGCGCCAGGGCTTCGTCAGCCCGGAGAGCTTCAACTTCCTGGAGAGCGCGATCATCCTCGCCATCGTGGTGCTCGGCGGCATGGGCAGCCAGGTCGGCGTCGCCATCGCGGCGATCGTCATGGTCGGCGCCCCGGAACTGCTGCGCAACCTCTCCTTCCTCAAGGCCGTGTTCGGCGAGGGATTCGATCCGAACGAGTACCGCCTGCTCCTGTTCGGTCTCGCCATGGTCTGCATGATGGTCTGGCGCCCGCGCGGGTTGATCTCCGAGCGCACGCCCTCGCTCCGCCTCGGGGGACGCGGCGCATGACCCTCGCCACCGGAACCACCCGCCTCGCCACGGTGCAGGACGAGCCCCCGGCGGCGATGCCCGGCGGCCCCGCCGACCCGATCCTCGTGGTCGATCACCTGACCATGCGCTTCGGCGGCCTCACCGCCGTCGGCGACCTCTCCTTCAAGGTCGGGCGCGGCGACATCACCGCGCTCATCGGCCCGAACGGCGCCGGCAAGACCACGGTCTTCAACTGCATCACGGGCTTCTACAAGCCGACCGAGGGCATGATCCGGCTGCGCCAGGAGGGCGGCGAGACCTACCTGCTCGAGCGCCTGCCGGGTCATGACGTCAACCGCCTCGCCCGGGTCGCGCGCACCTTCCAGAACATCCGCCTGTTCCCGCAGATGACCGTGCTGGAGAACCTGCTGGTCGCCATGCACAAGCCCCTGATGCGGGCCTCCGGCTTCTCGCTCGCGGGCATCCTGGGCCTGCCGGTCTATCGCCGGGCGCAGGAGGCGGCGATCGCCAAGGCCGCCGCCTGGATCGAGCGCATCGGCCTCACCCACCGGGCCGACGAGCCGGCGGGCGACCTGCCCTACGGCGACCAGCGCCGCCTCGAGATCGCCCGCGCCATGTGCACGGACCCGGTGCTGCTCTGCCTCGACGAGCCGGCCGCCGGCCTCAACCCCCGGGAATCGGCCGACCTCAACACCCTGCTGCGGATGATCCGCGACGAGTACGGCACCTCGGTGCTGCTGATCGAGCACGACATGTCGGTGGTGATGCAGATCTCCGACCGGATCGTGGTGCTCGATTACGGCATCAAGATCGCCGACGGGACGCCGGACGAGATCCGCAACGACACCCGGGTGATCGCGGCCTATCTCGGCGTCGACGACGAGGAGGTGGCGGCCGTGGAAGCGGAAGTCGGCCTGGCGGGAACCTCTGCGGGAACCACAGCATGAGCGTCGCGGGCATCAACGTGCTGGTGGACGAGACCCGCACCCGGATGGGGCAGGCGGACATCCAGGCCGGCAAGGGGCCGCTCCTCAGCGTGCGCGGGGTCTCGGCCTATTACGGCAGCATCCGCGCCCTAAAGAACGTCGACATCGACGTGCACGAGGGCGAGATCGTCGCCCTCATCGGCGCCAACGGGGCCGGCAAGTCGACCCTGATGATGACGATCTTCGGCCAGCCTCAGGCGCGCGAGGGCACCATCACCTTCGCGGGCCAGGACATCACCAAGCTGCCGACCCACGAGATCGCGCGGCTCAACCTGGCGCAGTCGCCGGAGGGACGGCGGATCTTCTCCCGCATGACGGTGCGCGAGAACCTGCAGATGGGCGCGGCCGTCAACGGGGGGAAGCATTTCGCCGAGGACCTCGAGCGGATGTGCACCCTGTTCCCGCGCCTGCGCGAGCGCATCGACCAGCGCGGCGGCACCATGTCGGGCGGCGAGCAGCAGATGCTGGCCATCGCCCGCGCGCTGATGAGCCGGCCGCGCCTGCTCATGCTGGACGAGCCCTCGCTGGGCTTGGCGCCCCTGGTGGTCAAGCAGATCTTCTCCGCCGTGCGCGACCTCAACGCCCGCGAGGGGCTGACCGTGTTCATCGTGGAGCAGAACGCCTATCATGCCCTCAAGCTCGCGCATCGCGGCTACGTCATGGTCACCGGGGCGGTCACGATGAGCGGCACCGGCCAGGCGCTGCTCGACGACCCGCAGGTGAAGGCCGCCTACCTCGAAGGGGGATCGCACTGAGCATGGCCGACGCTCTCAGCCTCGATGGGCGCACCCTCGGGATCTTCCTCCTCATCACCGTGGCGATGGGCGGGGGCGCGGCCTGGATGACCGGAAGCGGGCTCGCCCGCGGCTGGCGCCCGTTCTGGCACTGCGCCCTGGCGCTCCTGCTCATCGCGGCGGTGACGCGCTTCCTGCACTACGCGCTGTTCGAGGATCCGCTGCTGTCGCTGCCGGCCTATTGCGTCGATGCGGCATTCGTCCTCGCCATCGGGGCCGTCGCCTACCGCTACACCCGCACCGGACAGATGACCCGGCAATATGCCTGGCTCTACGAGCGCACCGGACCGCTGAGTTGGCGGGACCGGACGAGCGCGCCGACGCCGTGAGGCGCGGCGCTTGGACCACCCCCGCAGGGGGCCACTTCGCGTGTCATGCGCCGACATCGCCGGACGATCCGCCCGGCGCGGCGCTTCGAGAGGGGAAACGGGCATGAAGTCATTGTTGTCGGCCGGCGTCGCGCTCGGCCTGATGCTGGCGGCGACGGCCGCCCAGGCCGAGATCAAGATCGGCGTGGTGGTTCCGGTCACCGGCCCGAACGCCGCCTTCGGCGCGCAGATCAAGACCGGCGCCCAGCAGGCCATCGCCGACATCAACAAGGCGGGCGGCGTCAACGGCGAGAAGCTCGTCATGACGGTCGGCGACGACGCCTCCGACCCCAAGCAGGGCGTGTCGGTGGCCAACAAGTTCGCCTCGGAAGGCGTGAAGGCCGTGGTCGGCGCCTTCAACTCCGGCGTCTCGATCCCGGTCTCCGACGTGCTGCAGGAAGCCGGCATCGTCGAGGTCAGCCCGGCCTCCACGGCGATCAAGTACACCGAGCGCGGCAACTGGAACACCTTCCGCACCTGCGGGCGCGACGACCAGCAGGGCGCCGTGGCGGGCGCCTACCTCGCCGACAAGTTCAAGGGCAAGAAGATCGCCTTCGTCCACGACAAGACCCCCTACGGCAAGGGCCTGGCCGACGAGACCCTGAAAGCCCTGAAGGCCAAGGGTGGCAGCAACGTGCTCTACGAGGGCATCAATCCCGGTGAGAAGGACTTCTCGGCCCTGGTCTCGAAGCTGAAGCAGGCCAATGTCGACGTGGTCTATTTCGGCGGCCTCTACACCGAGGCCGGCCTGCTGATCCGCCAGATGCGCGACCAGAGCCTCCAGGCCCCGCTGATGGGCGGCGACGGCATCGCCGATCGCGAGTTCGCCCAGGTGGCTGGCCCGGGCTCGGACGGCACCCTGATGACCTTCTCGCCGGACGCCCGCAAGAACCCGAAGTCGAAGGCGACCGTCGACGCCTTCAAGGCGATGAACTTCGATCCGGAGGGCTACACCCTCTACTCCTACGCCGCCACGCAGATCCTGGCCGAGGCGATGAAGGCCACGAAGTCCACCGACGGCCAGAAGGTCGCCGCCTACATGCGCGAGGGCAAGCCCTTCAACACGGTGATCGGCGACATCGCCTACGACAAGAAGGGCGACATCACCCGGCCGGACTACGTGATGTACATGTGGAAGAAGGGCGCCGACGGCTCGATCAACTACGCCGGCAACGAGCAGCCGTAAGCGGCGCCGGCTTCGTCGCCGACCGGGGCCGGGGGAGCGATCCTCCGGCCTTTCTCGTGCGCGACCCGTGAGGGCTCCGGCACCGGGCGCGACGAACCTGCACACCCCGTCCGCCGGGAACAGCGCCCGATCGGCTCGGTTGGTCGAAGTGTGCCGCGGGCCGATCTCAGCGCCCGCGAAAAGGCCCAGACCGACGGGAGCAGACATGTCCGACAAGCACCTGAAGACCGACGTCCCGAGCGACGCCGATCTCAAGGGCAATCCGGGGATCGGCCAATCGAAGGGCATGACCGGTCACGACTCGAACGACGTCGCGGCGGATTCCACCGTCGAGGGCGACGTCGACAACGAGACGACGCCGGAGGGCGGAATCGACCCGGACCACCGCCCGCGGAAGAACGCCTGAGGCCTCCGGCGGCGCGGGCCGTCGAAGCCAACGCCCCATGACGCCGAGACGACGAAGCGGTGACCGTCCGGCCACGAGTCGCCCGGTCACCGCAGGTCAGCCCTGCCCCTCTCGTCGGAGCCCGAGGGTTAACGGATCGCGTTCGTTCGGGTAGGCCAAGCTGTGCCGTAGTGTCGGCATCGCACTTGAGGAGCCTGGATGACCAAAGACGTGCAGCACGATCGCTCTGCCTCGCCGCTCGCAGCCGTCTCCGACGAGATCTACTCTTCCCCTCAGACCCGAAGCCCGGACGAACCGGGTGAAATCGCTCCGGCGCCCGAGTCGGATCCACAGTCCCGCGCGACCTTCGACAGCGACAGCTTCGAGGGCTTCGGCTCCTTCGGCTGATCCGGGCACGCAGCGCCTTCGCATCCGGCGGATAGCGGGGTGCGACGGCGCTGCGCGCGACCCTACGACGGAGGTCCCGCGGTTCGGGGCACGGCTCGGCCACGGACGAGCCCCGCTCCCGCCATGTTCCGCCGTTCTGTGTCGCGGGATTATCGAAGCGGGAACAGCCGATGTCCTTTCTCTCGAACCTGCCCATCGCCGACCTGATCGCCAGCTACGGCTACCTGGCGGTCTTCGTCGTCATCGCGCTGGAGAGCGCCGGCGTGCCGCTGCCCGGCGAGACGATCCTGATCTCCTCGGCGGTCTATGCCGGCAGCACCGGCCAGCTGAACATCGGCCTGATCATCCTGGCCGCCGCGGCGGCCGCGATCCTCGGCGACAATCTCGGCTACTGGGTCGGCCGGCGCTGGGGCATGCCGCTCCTGCTGCGCTACGGCCACCTCATCGCCCTCGACCACGGCCGGTTGAAGCTGGGGCAGTACCTCTTCCGGGAGCACGGCGGGAAGATCGTGTTCTTCGGCCGCTTCACCGCCATGCTGCGCGCCTACGCGGCCGTGCTCGCCGGCGTGAACAAGCTCGATGCGCGCCGCTTCCTGATCTTCAACGGCCTCGGCGGCATCGCCTGGGCGACGATCATGGGCTTCGGCTCGTATTTCTGCGGCCGCTCGATCGAGCACATCGCCGGTCCGGTCGGCCTCGCGCTCCTGGCGCTGGTGGTCTTCGGCGGTCTCGCCCTGTGGCTGTTCGTGCGCAAGCACGAGACCCGGCTCCTCGCCGAGGCCGAGACCGCGATCCCCGGCCCGCTGGCCTGACGGGTCGCCGCCGGCAGGCGCGCGAAAACCCGCCGCTCCGCGAGGAGCCGGCGGGTTCTCCATGCCGAGGGCCGCTCGTCCGGAGAAGAGCGATCGAACGCGTTCAGGGGAAATGGAGGATCGCGGGCAACGTCGGGTCGGCGGCTCCGAGGCGGGCCTGACCGCAAGATCACCGTGCCCACACGCGTCGCCTCAACAGAGAAGCGCCCGGGTGATCCAGACTACAGCGATGTCTTGGAGAAGGAATGGCTCCCCGAGCAGGACTCGAACCTGCGACAAAGCGATTAACAGTCGCTTGCTCTACCAACTGAGCTATCGGGGACCGCGATCGGGGGTCTACACAGCGCTAGTCCGGGACGCAAGGGTATCCGGACCGGTGATTTGACGATTCCGTCACATTTTTTGGCCCGCCCCGGTGCGGGCGCGCCGGCGCTCCGAGGCCCGCGGAGGGCGCCGCGCGGGGTCCGCATCCTTTTTTCCAAGATCGTCCAAAGGCCGTTGCCCTTTCGCATGGGGCTCTGCTAGAGACCCCTCTCCCCGCGCCGGCCGCCCGGACGGGGGTCGCCGGATGAGCCCCTCGGGGCGGCGCGACAGAGGCCTCGTGGCGGAGTGGTTACGCAGAGGACTGCAAATCCTTGTACGGGGGTTCGATTCCCTCCGAGGCCTCCAACTTCATCCCCTGCCGGTTCGAGCCGGCTCCCCGTTTCCCGATCTTTCCGTCCCGACGGCTGTGCGGCGAACGCGACCGTGCGGATCCGGATGATGGCGGGGCCCGCGTGTCAGGGCCGCGCTTCCGGGAACCTTGCGTTTTCGCGATCGATCCACGACAACCCGCAAGCTTCGGCGTGGCCGTCCGGCCGCCCGGAAGGACGAGAGTGGCGCACGGCGCCGGCCCAGGGTCGAGGGAAGACGGCATCCATGCTCGATTACGCGCAGGCGCGACGCCTCATGGTCGATTGTCAGCTGCGGACCTTCGACGTGAACGACGTCGCGGTCCTCGACGCCTTCGGAGAGGTCGCCCGCGAACGGTTCGTGCCGCAGGGCCGCGAGGACTTCGCCTATATCGACCAGACCCTCCGTCTCGGCCAGCCGGGACGCGCCATGCCGGCGCCGATGCTGCTGGCCCGCATGGTCCAGGCCCTGGCGATCCAGCTGGGCGAGACGGCCCTCGACGTCGGCACCGGCTACGGCTACGGCGCCGCGATCCTGGGCCGCCTGGGCGCCGAGGTCACCGCCCTCGAATCCGACGGCGACCTCGCGGCGGGCGCGCGTTCGCGCCTCGCCGGCCTCGCGCACATCACGGTCGTCGACGGAGCGCTGGAGGCCGGCGCCCCGCAGGGCGCCCCCTTCGACGGGATTCTGGTGAACGGCCGGGTGGAGACGCGCCCGCAGTCACTCCTGGACCAGCTGAAGGACGGCGGCCGCCTGGTCTGCGTGATGGGACGGGACCGGGCCGCCAAGGCGACCCTGTTCGTGCGGGCCGGCGACGCCTTCGGGTCGCGCCCGCTCTTCGATGCCGCCCTCCCGGCCCTGGGCGCCTTCGTGACCGAGGCCGACTTCGCGTTCTGAGACCGTCCGGTCTCCGACCGGGCGCCCGATCCGCGTCGTCCGCCGCGCGCGCCCGGCCGCGGGCGCATCCTGCTTCCTGATTAAGCCTTCGGTGGTGTCGCTTTTTTGCGGCACCCCCTCTCGATTCGCGCCGCGGACCGGAACCAACCGGTGCTCTGGCGGCCAAGGTCGAGTAGTCTCCGCAGCGAGGCGGGCAATCCGGGACCGCGCCCAGGCGCGGCGGCCACTTCGTGTGGTCGTCCGGTTCATCGAAAAACCGCAAGGGTTGATGAGCGTGAGAGATTCGAAACCTGCGATGCGCACGAGGCTTCGGCCGGCCGGCCTCGCCGCACTGGCCCTCGCATTCGCGAGTCCGGCCGGCGCCGAGACGCTGGAGAGCGCACTCTCGCGGGCCTATGCCGCCAATCCCGCCCTGAACTCCGGCCGGGCCGGGGTCCGGGCCACCGACGAGAGCGTCGCTCAGGCCAAATCCGGCTATCGTCCCACCGTCAGCGTCGACGCGGACATCGGCCTCACCCAGAGCCAGGGCAGGACGCTGGGCAACCAGCTCAACCAGGTCACGAGGCCCGGCGGCGCGGGCCTCACCGTCAACCAGACGCTGTTCAACGGCTTTCGCACCGACAACCAGACCCGCCAGGCGGAATCCGACGTGCTCCGCGTTCGGGAGGCGCTCCGCGCCACCGAGATGAACACGCTGTTCAACGCGGCCCAGGCCTACATGTCGGTCCTGAGCGACACGGCGAACCTGGAATTGCGCCGGAACAACGTCGAGGTCCTGGAAGAGCAGCTTCGCCAGACCCGCGACCGATTCAACGTCGGCGAGGTGACCCGCACCGACGTGGCCCAGGCCGAGGCCCGACTCGCCGGTGCCCGCTCCGACGTCAGCGGCGCCGAGGCGACCCTGCGGGCCAGCATCGGCACCTATCGCCGCTTCATCGGCGTGGAGCCGCGCCAGCTCGCCCCCGGGCGCCCCCTGGACCGCTACGTCCCGCCCAGCCTCGACGCCGCGATCAATATCGGCCTCAAGGAACATCCGCAGATCCTCTCGGCCCTCCATCTCGTCGATGTGTCCGAGGCGCAGGTGAAGGTCCTGGAGGGCGCCCTGTACCCGACGGCCGGCCTGCAGGGCTCCGTCCAGCAGCGCTACGACACCCAGTTCCCGGGCGACAACGCGGTCAGCGCCTCGATCGTCGGCCGCCTGTCGATCCCGCTCTACGAGGGCGGCCAGACCTACTCGCAGATCCGCCAGGCCAAGGAAACGGTCGGGCAGCGCCGGCTCGATGCCGAGGATACCCGCGATCAGATCCGGGCCGCCATCGTCTCCGCCTGGGGCCAGCTCGAGGCGTCCAAGGCCCAGGTCATCGCCTCCCAGGCACAGGTGCAGGCCAACGAGGTGGCGCTGAACGGCGTCCGAGAGGAAGCCCGCGTCGGCCAGCGCACCACCCTCGACGTGCTCAACGCCCAGCAGGAACTGCTGAACGCCCGCACCAACCTGATCATCGCCCAGCGCAACCGGGTGATCTTCTCCTACGGGGTCGTCCAGGCGGTGGGGCGCCTGACGGTGCGCTTCACGGCGCTGCCGGTGGCGGTTTACAGCCCCAAGGAGCACTTCGATCAGGTCAAGGATCTCTGGTACGGCGTGCGCACGCCCGACGGCCGCTGAGGTCGGGGTCCGGAGCGATCGCCCGGACCGCGATTCCCCGGAAGCCGCGGCTCCGCCCGAGCGTGTCGCGGCGGCGCTGGCTTATCCCGTGCCGCGCTGCGCCCGGTGCTTGTATCGGAGCGGGAGCGTGAAATACTCGCCGCCTACCGCAACGGTTTACCCCAGATCCCGAGCATCGTCCGGATGAGTGCAGCGAGCCCCAAGGCATCGGACACGGCCCAGGAACCCTCGATGGAGGAGATCCTGGCGTCGATCCGGCGCATCATCGCCGACGATCAGATCGCCAAGGCCGAGGTGGTCGCGCCGCAGAAATCCGCGCCGCCGCCCCAGAACGACGACGTGCTGGACCTCGCCGAGGTCGCCCAGCCGGTGCGCAAGCCCATTCCCCTCGACGAGCCCGAGATCGCGTTCCGCAAGGAGCCGATCGAGGACGGGCAGATCGATTTCGACGCGATCTCCTTCGACGACGACGAGCCGGATTTCGAGCCGCTCCCGCCGCCGCGCCCCACCCCGGTCGAGCCGCCCCGCCCGGCGCCGCAGCCGGCTGTCCGCGCGCCCGATCCGGAGCCGACGCCGACCGAGCGGCTGACCTCGGCCGTCACCGACGCCAGCGTCGCCCAGGCCTTCCACATGCTCTCGAACACCGTGATGAGCAGCCAGGCCCGCACCCTGGAGGAACTCGTGCAGGACATGCTCCGGCCGATGCTGAAGGGCTGGCTCGACGAGAACCTGCCCGGCATGGTCGAGCGGCTGGTCCGGGCCGAGATCGAGCGCGTCGCGCGGGGCCGCTGAGGTCGAATCGCAGGGCTCGCGAGTTGACGCGAGGCCCTCGACGGGTTGAAAGCGGGCCGGCCTCCGCTTCCCCGACACGTGAACCGACCCCGCCCATGATGGACAAGACCTTCGATCCCGCCGCCGTCGAGGCGCGCGTCAGTGCCGCCTGGGAGTCCGGCGAGGCCTTCAAGGCCGGGCGGCCCGAGCGGGCCGGGGCGACGCCGTTCACCATGGTGATCCCGCCGCCGAACGTCACCGGCAGCCTCCACATGGGGCACGCCCTCAACAACACGCTGCAGGACATCCTCTGCCGCTTCGAGCGCATGCGCGGCCGCGACGTGCTCTGGCAGCCGGGCACCGACCACGCCGGCATCGCCACCCAGATGGTGGTGGAGCGCCGCCTCGCCGAGGCACAGGAGCCCGGCCGGCGCGAGATCGGGCGCGCCGCCTTCGTCGAGAAGGTCTGGGCCTGGAAGGCGGAATCCGGCGGGGCGATCGTCAACCAGCTGAAGCGCCTCGGCGCCTCCTGCGACTGGTCGCGCGAGCGCTTCACCATGGGCGTCTCGGGCGCGCCGGACGACCAGATGGTCCGCGCCGTGACCAAGACCTTCGTCGACCTGCATGCGCAGGGCCTGATCTACCGCGACAAGCGCCTCGTGAACTGGGACCCGAAGTTCCAGACCGCGATCTCGGACCTCGAGGTGCTCCAGGTGGAGGTGAAGGGCCATCTCTGGCACTTCGACTATCCGGTCGTCGATGCCGCCGGCGCCGAGACCGGCGAAGTCATCACGGTCGCCACCACCCGGCCCGAGACCATGCTGGGCGACACCGCAGTCGCGGTCCATCCGGAGGACGAGCGCTACACGCACCTCGTCGGCAGCCGAGTTCGCCTGCCGCTGGTCGGACGCCTGATCCCGATCATCGCCGACAGCTATTCCGACCCGGAGAAGGGCACGGGTGCGGTCAAGATCACGCCCGCCCACGACTTCAACGATTTCGAGGTGGGCAAGCGCGCCGGCTGCACGCCGATCAACATCCTGGATGCGGAAGCCCGCATAAGCCTCGACGGAAACACGGCTTTCCTGAGCGGAGCGGATCCCGAGCCGGAGGCACTGGCCCTGCATGGCCTCGACCGGTTCGAGGCGCGCAAGCGCGTCGTCGCCCTGATGGAGGCGCGCGAGCGCCTGCGCCTGATCGAGCCGAACACCCATGCGGTCCCGCATGGCGACCGCTCGAACGTCGTCATCGAGCCCTATCTCACGGACCAGTGGTACGTGAACGTGAAGCCGCTCGCCGAGCGCGCCCTGCAGGCGGTGCGCGACGGGAAAACCCGTTTCCTGCCCGAGAATTACGAGCGGACCTTCTTCCAATGGCTTGAGAACATCGAGCCCTGGTGCATCTCGCGCCAGCTCTGGTGGGGCCACCAGATCCCGGTCTGGTACGACGAGACGGGCGGCATCTACGTCGCGGCGAGCGAGGCGGAGGCGCAATCCCAGGCCGACGCCGGGCGCGGGGCGCCCGTGGCGCTGTGCCGGGACGAGGACGTGCTCGACACCTGGTTCTCCTCCGCCCTGTGGCCGTTCTCGACGCTGGGCTGGCCGGACGAGACCCCGGAGCTCGCGCGCTACTACCCGACCGACACCCTGGTGACCGGCAAGGACATCATCTTCTTCTGGGTCGCCCGGATGATGATGCTCGGCCTCCACGTCACCGATCGGGTGCCCTTCTCGACGGTCTACCTGCACACACTGGTGCGCGACGCCTCCGGCGCCAAGATGTCGAAGTCGAAGGGCAACGTCGTCGATCCCCTCGGGCTCATCGACCAGTACGGCGCCGACGCCCTGCGCTTCACCCTGGCGGCCATGGCGGCGCAGGGACGCGACATCAAGCTCGCGGTGAACCGGGTCGAGGGCTACCGCAACTTCGCGACGAAGCTCTGGAACGCCTCGCGCTTCGCCGAGATGAACGGCTGCGTGCTCCGCGCCGACTACCGGCCGGAAGGCGCCACCGAGACCCTGAACCGCTGGGCGCTGGGCGAGGCCGCCCGGGCCGTCGCCGAGGTCACGGCGGCGCTGGATGCCTACCGCTTCAACGACGCGGCCGCGGCGGCCTACCGCTTCGTCTGGAACATCTTCTGCGACTGGTACCTGGAGCTGGCCAAGCCCGTGCTCCAGGGGGAGGGCGTCGAGGCCGCGGCGAAGGCCGAGACCCAGGCCACCGTGGCGTTCCTGATCGACCAGATCGCCAAGCTGCTGCACCCGTTCATGCCGTTCCTCACCGAGGAGCTCTGGGCGATCAAGGGCGCGGACCTGCCGGAGCGCGGCCTCCTCGCCCTGGCGCCCTGGCCGGACCTCGCCGCCCTCAACGATTCGGCCTCGGAGACGGAGATCGGCTGGCTCGTCGACCTCGTCTCGGAGATCCGCTCGGCCCGCTCGGAGACCAGCGTGCCGGCGGCCGCGCAGATCCCCCTCGTGGTGGTCGGCGCCGACGCCGACCTGCGCGCCCGCGCCACCCGCTGGGGCGACACCCTGGTCCGACTGGCGCGGCTCTCCGAGATCCGCTTCGCGGACGCCGCCCCGAAGAACTCGGTGCAGCTCCTGGTGCGCGGCTCGGTGGCGGCCCTGCCGCTCGAGGGCATCGTCGATCTCGCGGCGGAAGTAGCCCGCCTGAGGAAGGAGGCGGCGAAGGCCGGCGCCGAGATCGCCAAGATCGAGGCCAAGCTCGGCAATGCCGACTTCCTCGCCCGCGCCCCCGACGAGGTGGTGGACGAGCAGCGCGAGCGCCGAGACGGGGAGGCGGCGCGCCTGGAGAAGATCACGGAGGCGCTGGCGCGGCTCGCCGGTTGAGGGGGTCGCGACGCTTCGGCGCGCGCGCGGGCTGCGCGTCGTGACGACCGCGCGCAGCCTGGCCGATCTCGGCTGGTCCGCGTTCTTCGCGGATCAGCGTCGTCCCGAGGAGGCGACGCTCCTGCCCCAGCGCGTCGCCACCGTGCATCGCGCGCGCATGGGCGCCCTCTCGGAGACGGGGGCGGTCAAGCTGATGCTGCCGGTTCACACCAACACCGGCGACTACGCGGTCGGGGACTGGGTCTTGGTCGAGCCCGGCACGCAGATGCTGCGCCGGCGCCTGGACCGCCGGACCGTGCTGGAGCGGCGGCGGGAAGGCAGTTCCAGGCCGCAGCTCGCGGCGGCGAATGTCGACGCGCTCTTCATCGTCACCTCCTGCAACGCGGACTTCAATCCGACGCGGCTGGAGCGCTACCTCGCCCTGGCCAATCAGGGGGGCGCCGAGCCGGTCATCGTCCTGACCAAGGCGGACGTGGCGGAGGATGCCGAGCGCTACCGCCGCGAGGCCGAGGCCCTGCAGCGCGACCTCGCCGTGGTGATGGTGAATCCGCGCGAGCCCGAAGCCGCGGCCCGCCTCGGCCCCTGGTGCGGACCCGGCCGCACCGTCGCGGTGGTCGGCTCCTCGGGCGTCGGCAAGTCGACGCTCGTGAACACCCTGGCGGGTCCGGACCACGCGGCGCCGCAGGCGACCGGAGGGATCCGGGAGCACGATGCCAAGGGCCGGCACACCACGACGAGCCGCTCGCTCCACGCCATCGCGGGCGGCGGCTGGGTGATCGACACGCCCGGCATCCGCTCGCTCCAGCTCGGCGACGCGGCCGAGGGGATCGACACCCTGTTCGCCGAAATCACCGAACTGGCGCCCGAGTGCCGCTTCCGGGACTGCACCCATGCCCACGAGCCCGGCTGCGCCGTCCAGGGCGCCGTCGCCGAGGGCCGGCTCGACCCGGAGCGGGTCGCGCGCTGGCACGTCCTGCGGGCCGAGAACCGGGTAAACACGGTGGTGCCGACCGGTCCGCGCGGCAACAAGCGGCGCTGACGCCCGCGCCTCAGATGCCGCCGCCGGCGACCTCGCGGGCCACGGCGCGACGGCCGATGTCGCGCCGGCAGAAGCCTTCCGGCCAGTCGATCCGGGCCACCGCCGCGTAGGCGCGGGCCTGCGCCTCCATCATGCTCTCGCCCAACGCCGTGATGGCAAGCACCCGGCCGCCGTCGGCGAGGAGCCGCCCGCCCTCGGAGCGGGTGCCGGCCTGGAAGACGATGACCTCGTCGCTCACGCCCGCGGCCTCGACGCCGCGAATCTCCGACCCGCGCATGACCGTGCCGGGATAGCCGGCGGCGGCCATGACCACCGTGAGGGCCGCGCGGCGCGCGTCGAATTCCAGGCTGATGCCGGACACGTCGCCCTCGCAGGCCGCGAGCAGGGCCGGGACGAGGTCGGAGGCCAGGCGGGGCATTAGCACCTGGGCCTCCGGGTCGCCGAAGCGGGTGTTGTACTCGATCAGCTTCGGCCCGTCGGCGGTGAGCATCAGCCCGGCATAGAGGATGCCGGTGAAGGGGATGCCGCGGGCGCGCATGCCGTCGAGGGTCGGGGCGATGATCGTCTCCATCACCTCCCGCTCCAGGGCGGAGGTGAGGATGGTGGCCGGCGAGTAGGCCCCCATGCCGCCGGTATTCGGTCCGCGATCGCCGTCGAAGACGCGCTTGTGGTCCTGGGCCGTGCCCACCGGCACCGCGCGGGTGCCGTCGCACAGGGCGAAGAAGCTCGCCTCCTCACCGAACAGGCATTCCTCGATGACGATCTCGGCGCCCGCCTCCTCGAACAGGGCACGCACCGCGCTCTCCGCCTGCTCGCGGGTCTCGGCCACGACCACACCCTTGCCGGCGGCGAGCCCGTCGGCCTTGACCACGATCGGGACCCCGTGCGCGGCGAGGTAGGCCAGGGCCGGCTCGAGGGCCCGGAAGCGGGCGAAGGCGGCGGTCGGAATGCCGACCTCGGCGCACAGGTCCTTGGTGAAGCCCTTCGAGCCTTCGAGCTGGGCGGCGGCCCGCGTCGGGCCGAAGACCCGCACGCCGGCGGCCTGGAGATCGTCGACGAGGCCCGCCACCAGGGGCGCCTCGGGCCCGACCACCACGAGGCCGATGCGCTCGCCCGAACAGAAGGCCCGCACGGCGCCGTGGTCCGACACGTCGAGGTCCGGCCGGTTCTCGCCGTACTCGGCCGTGCCGGGATTGCCGGGCGCGGTGAACAGGCGGGCGCAGAGCGGGCTCTTGGCGATGGCGTAGGCCAGGGCGTGCTCGCGGCCGCCCGAGCCGATGAGTAGGATGTTCATGGGGGTGATGTTCCCCAAAAGCCGTTCGTTGAAAAGTGCGATTCGCCGTCGACCCTGCCGATGTGCACGGGAAGCGTCCCCGAACCGGGTCCGACCTTCGTGTGTTCGCGTACGCTCGGGGTGGAACGAACGAACCCCGACGGCGTTGTGGGGATTATGCCAGGCTGTCGCAAATCCCTCCCGACTTCGATGGCGCCGGTCCCCGTCCGGAGCGTCAGCCTCTCGCACTACGTCACGCGCGGCCGCGTTCCGGTCCGAGCCTGCAACGACAACGGTCGCCTCGACGGCCTGCCGATCTGGCGGATGGCCCTGGCGATCTGCGCGGTGCCGGTGGTCTCGGCCTTGGTGATCCTCTCGATCCTGATGTGAGGTTCGCCTCACGCGAGGCACGCGCGATGTGACGCTCGAGCGCCGCGCACCACTTTACCTGCCGCGGCACCGGCCCTAGCGTCCCGGCGCATGGCAGTTCCCTCTCCGCCCGCCAAGGCCGCCCCCCCGTCCGGGCCGGTCTCCAACGTGCCCGAATGGTCCGTCGGCGATCTCGCCTCCGCCCTGAAACGGACCCTGGAGGACGCGTTCGGACATGTCCGCCTGCGCGGCGAGATCTCGGGCTTTCGCGGTCAGCACGGCTCCGGCCACGCCTACTTCTCGCTCAAGGACGGCAGCGCCCGCATCGACGCGGTGGTCTGGAAAGGGACCTTCAATCGCCTGCGCCAGCGCCCGCAGGAGGGGCTGGAAGTGGTCGCCACCGGGCGGATCACGACCTTTCCCGGCAAGTCCTCCTACCAGATCGTCATCGAGACCCTGGAGCCCGCCGGCATCGGCGCCTGGATGGCGCTGCTGGAGGAGCGCAAGCGCGTGCTCGCCGCCGAGGGCCTGTTCGCGGCCGAGCGCAAACGGCCGATCCCCTTCCTGCCGCGCATCGTCGGCGTGGTGACGTCCCCCACCGGGGCCGTCATCCGCGACATCCTGCACCGGCTGGCGGACCGCTTCGCCCGGCCCGTCCTGGTCTGGCCGGTGCGGGTGCAGGGGGAGGGGGCGGCCGAGGAGATCGCCGCGGCGATCCGGGGCTTCAACGCCCTGGCAACCACCGGTCCGATCCCGCGGCCCGACGTACTCATCGTGGCGCGCGGCGGCGGCTCGATCGAGGACCTCTGGGCCTTCAACGAGGAATGCGTGGTGCGCGCGGCGGCGGATTCGACGATTCCGCTGATCTCGGCGGTGGGCCACGAGACCGACACCACCCTGATCGACTTCGTCTCCGACCGCCGGGCCCCGACCCCGACGGGAGCCGCCGAGATGGCGGTGCCGGTGCGGGCCGACCTCGTCCCCGAGGTGGTCGAACTCGGGCGGCGCCAGCGCGAGGCGGTCCAGCGCCGCCTGGACCGGGAGCGCAGCGATCTGCGTGCCCTGATGCGGGCGATACCGGACGTCGATGCCTTTCTCGCGGCCAAGCGCCAGCGCCTCGACCTCGCCGAGGCGCGGCTCGGCCCAGCGCTCGCCGGCAACGCCCGGGTGTTCCGGCTGCGCGTCTCGCGCCTCGTCGAGCGCTTCGCCCGGCATCCGCCGGCCCTGGCCCTCGCCCAGGCGCGGGGGCGCGTCGCCCGCCTCGGCGACCGCCCCGAAGCGGCCCTGCGCCACGACCTGGCGCGCAAGGGTGAGGGACTATCCTATCTCGGACGCCGCCTCGTCATCGCCCGCGAAGGGACCGTCAGCCGTGCCCGCGCCGAGCAGGTGCGCAGCCGCGACCGCCTCGGCGCGCTGCAAGCGCGCCTCGTCCGGGCCGGCGCGCGGCTGACCGAGCGCCGTGCCGACCGCCTCGCCGGCCTGGCCGGACTTCTCGGGTCCCTCAGCTACCGGGCCGTCCTGGCCCGCGGCTATGCCCTGGTGCGCGACGCCGACGGACGCGCGGTCCGCACCGCCGCGCAGGCCGCACCGCGCATGACGCTCGAATTCGCCGACGGCGTCGTCGGGGTCCAGACCCGCGACCTTCCGTGGGATCCGCGGGCCGACGCCGTCCCGGCGCCCCCCCGGGAGACCGCCGCCGGGGCGGACCAGGCCGAGCCCGCCCCCGGACAGGTGCGTGCCCGGAAGACCGCGCCGAGGACGACGGCACCGAAGAAGGCCGCGCCGAAGGTGGCGCAGGCGGAGGCCGCCCCTATCCCCGCCCGGCAGGGAACCCTGTTCGATCTCTGAGGGCCGGGCCGGTGCCCGTGCGTCTCCCCCGCGCGTGCTCTGCGGCACGTGGTTCGGGTTGACGAACCTGGCGGCGTTTGCGACCGCACCGGCGGCACGGCTCGTGCCTTCGGGAAGGCGCCGGAACCGACCGGTGAGGAGAGGCGGGAATGACGACGACGATCGACAGCGCTCAGAGACTGCACCTCGTCTTCGGGGGCGAATTGGAGAGCCTCGATGGCGTGAACTTCCGCGATGTCAGGAATCTCGACATCGTCGGTATCTTCCCGGACTACGCCTCGGCGCAGACGGCCTGGAAGGCCAAGGCACAGTCGACGGTTGACAGCGCACAGACACGCTACTTCATCGTGCATCTGCACCGGCTGCTCGAACCGTGATATGCGAAACCTGGGTTCGTAATCCCCGTGAAGGCATTGTGACGCCCCTGTCGCGGCTGTTATGGAGCGGCCGCAACGAAGGCTTGCCCCCCGGCATGGGACCGGCCCTCCTGGATCGCGAGATGAAGACCCCGGCATGAAGTCCTCGATCAAGATCATCGCCGGCAACGCGAGCCGGCCGCTGGCCGAGGCCATCGCGGCCTACCTCGAATTGCCGCTGGCCAAGTGCATGGTCCGGCGCTTCGCCGACATGGAGATCTTCGTCGAACTTCAGGAGAACGTGCGCGGCGAGGACGTCTTCATCGTCCAGTCGACCTCGTTCCCGGCCAACGATCACCTGATGGAACTGCTCATCATGATCGATGCGGCGCGCCGGTCGTCGGCACGGCGCATCACCGCGGTGATCCCGTATTTCGGCTATGCCCGGCAGGACCGGCGCACCTCGGGCCGCACCCCGATCTCGGCCAAGCTCGTGGCCAACCTCATCACCGAGGCCGGGGCCGACCGCGTGATGACCCTCGACCTCCATGCCGGGCAGATCCAGGGCTTCTTCGACATCCCCACCGACAACCTGTTCGCCGCCCCCGTGATGGTGCGCGACATCAAGGAGCGCCTCGATCCCCGGGACTGGATGGTGGTCTCGCCGGATGTCGGCGGCGTGGTCCGCGCCCGCGCCATCGCCAAGCGCATCGACGCGACGCTGGCCATCGTCGACAAGCGCCGCGAGCGGCCCGGCGAGTCCGAGGTGATGAACATCATCGGCGAGGTCGAGGGCCGCTCCTGCATCCTCGTGGACGACATCGTCGATTCCGGCGGCACCCTGGTGAACGCGGCCGAAGCCCTGCTGAACGCCGGCGCCAAGGACGTCTCCGCCTACATCACGCACGGGGTGCTCTCGGGCGGCGCGGTCTCGCGCATCGCCGCCTCGCGGATGAAGGAGCTGGTCATCACCGACTCGATCCAGCCGACCCAGGCGGTCAAGCTCGCCCGCAACATCCGGGTGGCCACCATCGCGCCGCTTCTCGGCGAGGCCATCGGCCGGACCGCGACGGAATCGAGCGTGTCGAGCCTGTTCACCTGAGACGCGCGGCCTGGAACTCCCGGGACCGGCGGATCGCAATTGCGCTCCCCCCATCGGAACCTGTATAGACGGCGCTTCCCTATTGCAGCGTTGAGACGGGATGCTGCCGGCCAGTCTGAGGCCGGAGCGAGCGACGCCCTGTCGGCGGCGCCCCGAGACCCGTCCCGCACGAACCAGTTGGAGTAGCCCGATGTCGCAAGGCCCGCTGATGCCGAAGGCCACCGCCGTATGGCTGGTGGAGAATACCTCGCTGGCCTTCGAGCAGATCGCCGATTTCTGCAAGCTGCACCCCCTCGAGGTGAAGGGGATCGCCGACGGCGAGGTCGCCGCCGGCATCAAGGGCCTCGACCCGATCACCACCGGCCAGCTCACCCGCGACGAGATCGAGAAGGCGCAGAAGAGCCCCGCCTACAAGCTCAAGGTCGCGGTCTCGAAGGTGAAGCTGCCCGAGGTCAAGCGCACCACCAAGGGTCCGCGCTACACGCCTCTCTCCCGACGCCAGGACCGGCCGAACGCCATCCTCTGGCTGCTGCGCAACCACCCCGAACTCAAGGACGCGCAGATCATCCGGCTGGTGGGCACCACCAAGTCGACCATCCAGCAGATCCGCGAGCGCACCCACTGGAATTCCGGCTCCCTGCAGCCGATGGATCCCGTCACCCTCGGTCTCTGCACCCAGATCGACCTCGACTTCGAGGTCCAACGCTCGGCCAAGGATCGTCCCGCCAACATGCCCGTGGACGGCGGCGCGACGCTGCTCCCCACCGAGGTCTCGACGGCCACGGACTACACCGAGGCCGACGAGCATCACCGCAGCGCCCGCGACGAGAAGCTCAACGCCGATTCCGTGTTCGCCAAGCTCAAGGGCATGCGCAGCACCGAGGACGACGACGAGGACTGACGCGCCCGCCTCCCGCACGCACCGCGCCGACAGATCCCCGCAGCCCTGCCGCGGGGATTTCTCGTTCGGGCACAGGATCCCGCACCGCGCGACCCGACACGGTTTCACCTGCCCTTCCAATCCCCCGATCGCGGCTCCCTCTCGCAACCCAGGGTCATCCGGCTGTCGCACGATCGCCGGTATCTGCGGCGCGCCCGGACGACCGGCGGCCGATTCTGGCCGACCTCCGCGGCACGGGGGAGCGGCGTCGCCATGGCCAATGCAGGGTCCGTCAAGAACGTCATCGTGATGATCGCCGATGGCGCCGGCTTCAACACCCTGGAGGCCACCCGGCTCTACCTCAAGGGCCTCGCGGATGGTGACGTCCGGGCCGGGGCGGCCGGCAAGGTGCTGATCGCCGACGGTCAGGCCTTCACCGCCACGGCGCAGTCGGTCTATCCCCTCGACAACCGTACCACGCCGGTGCCCGGCGAGACCGGCCTCGCCCAGAATCCGACCGTCATCTACGACCCGGCCAAGAACTACGATTTCACCTCCGTCCCGGGCCTCGACCCGAACGGCCAGCCCCGTGCCTTCGCGGGCTACGAGTGGAACCGGAACACCTATCCGGACTCGGGCAACACCGCGTCGTCGATCGCCACCGGCGGGAAGACCTACAACAACGCCATCGACGTCGACGGCAACGGCGCGAACCTGTTCTCGATCGCCGAACTCGCCAAGCAGCAGGGCAAGGCCACTGGCGTCGTCACCACGGTGCAGTTCAGCGACGCCACGCCCTCCGCCACCGGTGGCGCGCACAACACCGCACGCTCCAACGCGAACCAGATCGCGCAGGAGATGTTCGGCACCGGCACCCTTGACGTCATCGCCGGCACCGGCAACCCGGACTACGACGACAACGGCCGCCTACGCACCACCGCCGACTACACCTGGATCGGCGCCGACCTGTGGAACGGCCTCAAGGCCGACACCTACAGTTCGCAGGACGGAATGGGCTGGAACCTGCTTCAGGACCGTGCCGCGATCCAGGCCGCAGCCACCGGCACGCCGACGACCGAGCGGCTTGCGATGATCTCGAAGGCCTTCACCAGCAGCAATTTCAATCGCTCCGGCGCGGCCGCCGCCAACACCACCGAGATCCCGTTCAGCGTGCCGCGCCTGGAGAGTTCGGCGACCCTCTCCGAGCTGTCGCTGGCCGCCCTGAACAAGCTCAACGCCGACCCGGACGGCCTCTACCTGATGATCGAGGGCGGCGCGGTCGACCGCGCCATGCACGCGAACAACCGCGGCCGGATGATCGAGGAGTACATCGACATCAACAACGCGGTGAAGTCGGTCGTCGACTACATCAACGCGCCAACCAGCAAGGCGACCTTCGAGGACACGCTGCTGATCGTCACCGCCGACCACGACCACCTGTTCTTCGGACCCGAGGGCGCGACGATCCCCTACCAGCCGGTCCAGCCAGATCGGAACGGCGACGGCGTGCCGGAGGGCCTGTTCTTCTCCGGGAACCATTCCAACCAGATCATCCCGCTCTTCGCCGCCGGGGCCGGCTCCGCGCAGCTCGCGCAACTGGCCGACCAGACCGACGCCTTCACCAACGCCCAGGGTCAGGTCGTCGGCAGCGGCCGCGCCTTCACCGACGAGGCCGAGCTCGGCGACTACCTGCTCGCCGAGACCCGCAAGGGCGCCACGCCGATCACCGCCGGCAACGACACGCTGATCGGCTCGGAGGTGGGCGAGACCCTCGACGGGCTCGCCGGCAACGACGTCATCGACGGGCGTGGCGGCAACGACATCCTGATCGGCGGCCTCGGCAACGACGTGATCCGCGGCGGCCTCGGCGACGACACCATCACGGGCGGCGCCGGCAACGACGCGGCCCTCCTCAACGCCAGCACCGACGGGGCCGACCGGATCAACCTCGGCGAGGGCAGCGACCGCGTCGACGTCTCGGCCGCCGCGGCCGGGCAGGTGCGCCTCACCTTCACCTCGGCGGAGGTCGGCAACGGCAGCGCCACGGATGGACAGACCGGCGCCAACCAGGATGGCGGCCTCGCCGTGCGGCTACAGGCGGAGGGCGCTCGCGATGCGCTCACGGGTGCCGTCACCCGCGTCGACGACGAGGGCATCACCCTCGTGGCGACCACCGACGGGCTCACCTTCGACGTGCGCGACCTCGTCGTCGGAACGCAGCGCGGCGACACCTTCCGGGTCGTGGCGCTGGGCACCACCGGCAACGATACCCTCGCGCCGCTCAGCGAGCGGATCGACCAGGGCCACTACGTCAATGCCGGACAGGGCAACGACACGGTGACGGGCGGCAGCGCCGCGGACTTCCTCGTCGGCGGCGCCGGCAACGACGTCCTCAACGGAGCGGCTGGCGACGACAGCTTCATCGGCGGCGCCGGCAACGACCGAATCGTCGGCGGCGACGGCCTCGACCGCGCGATCTTCACCTACGCCGTCGGGACTGCCATCCTGGGTCGGGACGCACGAGGCTTCCTGACCGTCTCCGGTGCCGACGGCACCGACACGGTGAGCGGCGTCGAGCAGTTCCAGTTCGGAGAACGGCTGATCAACCTCGCGGATGCCAGCCCGCTGGTGGACGACCTGTACTACCTGAACCGCTATGCCGACGTCGCCGCCTCCGGCCTGGATGCCGACGACCACTATGCCCAGTTCGGTGCCCGGGAGGGCCGCGATCCGAACGCCTTCTTCTCGACCAAGGGCTACCTCGCCGCCAACCCGGACGTGGCCGCCTCCGGCGCCAACCCGCTGACGCAGTACGCCCAGGCCGGCTGGAAGGAGGGCCGCGACCCGGGCGCCGCCTTCGACGACGAGGCCTACCTCGCCCGCAATCCCGACGTGAAGGCGGCCGGCGTCAACCCGCTGGCGCATTACCTCGAGTTCGGCCAGGCGGAGGGGCGCTCGACCTTCGCGGCGATGGGCCGGCCCACCGACATCAAGGGCGGCTTCGATGCGGAGTACTACCTGCTGGCCAACACGGACGTGGCCGTTGCGGCCTCGCGAGCGGGCGGCGACACCTTCGCCTTCGCCCGCCAGCACTTCGACGCCCTGGGCTGGAAGGAGGGCCGCGATCCCAACGCGATCTTCGACACCAAGGGCTACCTGGACGCCTACAAGGACGTGGCGCAGGCCGGCGTCAACCCGCTCGTGCACTATGACGGTATCGGCTTCAAGGAGGGCCGCGACCCGGCCGCCGACTTCGACACCAAGGCCTACCTCAAGGCCAACCCGGACGTGGCCCAGGCCGGTATCGACCCGATGCAGCACTTCCTGCAGTTCGGCCTCGTGGAGAACCGCATCGTCGTGAACGACGGCCTCTTCGGCTGAGCCCGCGCAAGCCCCGGGACCGCGAGCGGCGCGCGGTCCCGGGGCGGCCGGTTGCCGGACGCCCGGCAATCCGCTATGCAACCGCCGTTCTCCGAATGGATTCGACGAGGCTCGGCTGTCCCGCCGGGCCACGCCCCGTTTGGAGGACCGCTCTCGACCATCGTTTGAGAATGCGTCGGCCCTCCTCCGGGAGGTTGAGCCCGTCGGGTCCAGGACCCCGGGCGGCGACGTCGAGGGTGCCCCGTCACACGAGCCGCCGATGCCGGCCTCTCGATGAGGCCTGTCAGGAGACAGAATGACCGCTGGTAACGCCCTGCAGCGTAACCCGAGCCGCGACGATTTCGCGGCTCTCCTCGAGGAGAGCTTCCTCGAGCACGAGATCACCGAAGGCTCCGTCGTCAAGGGTCGCGTCGTCGCGATCGAGAAGGACGTCGCCGTCATCGACATCGGCGCCAAGACCGAAGGCCGTGTCGCCCTCAAGGAATTCAACGGCCCCGGCCGCGAAGGCGAGCTCGCCGTCGGCGACGAGGTCGAGGTCTATGTCGACCGCATCGAGAACGCGCTCGGCGAGGCCGTCATCTCGCGCGACAAGGCGCGCCGCGAGGAGAGCTGGGTCAAGCTCGAGAAGGCCTTCGAGGCCAACGAGCGCGTCACCGGCGCGATCTTCAATCAGGTCAAGGGCGGCTACACCGTCGACCTCGACGGCGCCGTGGCGTTCCTGCCGCGCTCCCAGGTCGACATCCGCCCCGTGCGCGACGTCACCCCGCTCCTGGGCACCCCGCAGCCCTTCCAGATCCTCAAGATGGATCGCCGCCGCGGCAACATCGTCGTGTCGCGCCGCACCGTCCTCGAGGAGAGCCGCGCCGAGCAGCGCTCCGAGCTGGTGGCCAACCTCGAAGAGGGTCAGGTCATCGACGGCGTCGTCAAGAACATCACCGAGTACGGCGCCTTCGTCGACCTCGGCGGCATCGACGGCCTGCTCCACGTCACCGACATGGCGTGGCGCCGCGTGAACCATCCGTCCGAGGTCGTGACCATCGGCCAGACGGTCAAGGTCAAGATCATCAAGATCAACCACGAGACCCACCGCATCTCGCTCGGCATCAAGCAGCTGCTGGCCGATCCGTGGGAGGGCATCGCCCAGCGCTACCCGGTCGACGCCAAGCTCAAGGGCCGTGTCACCAACATCACCGACTACGGCGCCTTCGTGGAGCTGGAGCCGGGCATCGAAGGCCTGATCCACGTCTCCGAGATGTCCTGGACGAAGAAGAACGTCCATCCGGGCAAGATCGTCTCCACCTCGCAGGAAGTGGAAGTGCAGATCCTCGAGGTCGATCCGGTCAAGCGCCGCATCTCGCTCGGCCTCAAGCAGACCCTCCAGAACCCCTGGGAGGCCTTCGCCCAGCAGCATCCGGTGGGCTCCGAGGTCGAGGGCGAGGTCAAGAACAAGACCGAGTTCGGCCTGTTCATCGGCCTCGACGGCGACGTCGACGGCATGGTCCACCTGTCGGATCTCGACTGGAACCGTCCCGGCGAGCAGGTCATCGAGGAGTTCAAGAAGGGCGACATGCTGCGCGCCCAGGTTCTCGACGTCGACGTCGAGAAGGAGCGCATCTCGCTCGGCGTGAAGCAGCTCGGCGGCGACCCCTTCACGGAAGCCGGCGATCTCAAGAAGGGTCAGATCGTGACCTGCGAGGTGGTGGACGTGAAGGATTCGGGCGTCGACGTGAAGATCGTCGACACCGACCTGACGACCTTCATCCGCCGGGCCGAGCTCGCCCGCGACCGCGGCGACCAGCGCCCCGAGCGCTTCGCCGCCGGCGAGAAGTTCGACGCCCGCGTGATCCAGTTCGACCGCAAGGCGCGCCGGGTCCAGCTCTCGATCAAGGCCCTCGAGATGGCCGAAGAGAAGGAGGCGATGGCCCAGTTCGGTTCGACCGATTCGGGCGCCTCGCTCGGCGAGATCCTGGGCGCGGCCTTCAAGAAGGCCCGCACCAGCGACGACAAGGACGAGTCGCAGGACTGATCGGTCCCGCAGGCTCCCCGGTCCTTCGAGACCGGGGAGTTCCGAACACCCTTCACGCCCGCGCGGGATCGCCTCCCGCGCGGGCGTTTTTCATGCCTGAACCGCCGTCAGCCCGGCCCGGGTCGGACGCCGGAGCCCCCTTGTCGGTCAGCGTCCGGCAAGGCTAGAACACGGACCCGACGACGGGTCGGCGAGGGTATCACGCCGGAGGACGCGAGATGCGTCAAAGGCTTGATGCAAATCGGCGTCGAGTGTGGGACAAGGTTCGGCGCGCAGGCGGACGCGGGCGCGTACCGGGCTCGGCGTCCGGACCTCGGCGTCCCGAACAATCAGCCGGCCAAGCCGGCACCTGAGGGAGCGTAACCAGCGCATGGCCGCGGATGCCGAACTTCTGATCGATCGCCGGCGCCTGCGCCGCAAGCTCTCCCTCTGGCGCGTCCTCGGTATCGGCGGCCTCGTGGTCGCGGTCGGCGCGGTCGGCCTGCGCGTCCGCAATGGCGGCGAGGGCCTCGGCCTGGGAAGCGTCCGGCCGCAGATCGCCCGGATCTCCGTGAGCGGCTTCATCGCCGGCAGCGAGTCCACCACCAAGCTGATCGAGCGCGTCCGCGACGCCAGCGCCGTGCAGGGCGTCGTGGTGTCGATCTCCTCGCCGGGCGGCACCACGACCGGCTCCGAGGAGCTCTACCGCAACCTGCGGGCCCTCGCCGAGAAGAAGCCCATGGTGGCCTTCGTCGACGGCGCCGCCGCATCCGGCGCCTACATCGCGGCGATCGCCGCCGATCACATCGTGGCGCGCGAGACCGCGCTCGTCGGCTCCATCGGCGTGCTGTTCCAGTATCCGGACCTGTCGGGCCTCCTCGACAAGGTCGGGGTCAAGGTCGAGTCGGTGAAGTCGGCGCCGCTCAAGGCCGAGCCCTCGGGCTTCACGCCCACCTCGCCCGAGGCCCGCGCGGCCCTCGCGGCGGTCGTGGGCGACACCTATGCGTGGTTCAAGGGCCTCGTGGCCGACCGGCGCAGGATGACCGACCAGGAACTCGCCACCGTCTCCGACGGCCGGGTGTTCAGTGGGCGCCAGAGCGTTCCCTTGAAGCTCGTCGACGGCCTCGGCGGCGAGCGGCAGGCCATCGCCTGGCTCGAATCCGAGCGGGGCGTGGCCAGGGACCTGCCGGTGCTGGATTGGAAGCCCGTGGCCAAGAGCGACTTTCGGCTCTGGTCCGCCCTCGGCCTCGGAGCCGACCTCGTCGGCCTCGACGGGCTCGCAGCCCGCCTGCGCCAGGTCGGCGACGAGACGGCGGGGCTGGCCCAGGGCGGGCTCCTGGTGCTGTGGCGCCCGGGCCCGACGGATGCCGCCCGCTAGGGCGCGCCAAACCTTTCGTGCATGACTTCGTGAAGGCCCTCGCATGATCAAGTCGGAGCTCGTGCTCAAGATCGCCGAGCAGAACCCGCATCTCTACCAGCGCGACGTCGAGACCCTGGTGAACGCGATCCTCGACACCATCGCGGATGCCCTCGCCCGGGGCGACCGGGTCGAGCTGCGCGGCTTCGGGGCCTTCTCGGTGAAGCGTCGCGATGCGCGGCGCGGGCGCAACCCGCGGACGGGTGCGGCCGTTGCCGTCTCGGAAAAAGCCATCCCCGTGTTCAAGACGGGCAAGGAGATGCGCTTGCGCCTCAACGAGGCCGGTATCGGGGACGGCGAGGCCGCCGCGTCCTGATCCGCCCCGTCCTCTACGCTCGGAGTTCCTCTCGATGATCCGCTTCCTCAAAGGCTTGGTGCTGCTTCCCGTGGCGATCCTGGTGGTCGCCTTCGCGGTGGCCAACCGCGATGCGGTGCGGGTTTCGTTCGATCCCCTCTCGCCCGACATGCCGGTCTTCAGCGCGACGCTGCCGCTCTACCTGCTCCTGTTCATCGCGGTTGCGGCTGGGGTGCTGCTCGGCGGCTGCGGGGCCTGGCTGGGGCAGTCGCGCACCCGCCGCACCAGCGCCGAGCGCCGCCGCGAGATCCGCCGCCTGGAGAGCGAGACCGCCCGCCTGAAGACCTACGCGCCGGCCCCGGCGAACGAGGGCCCGAACGGCATCTACCGCAACGCCCCCGATCGCGTCGCCCTCCCGGCGCCGCGCTGAGACCGGCCGAAGACCCGCACCGCTCGACCCCCATGTCGTCCATCGCGATCAAGATCTGCGGGCTCAGTACGCGAGACACCCTCGACGTTGCCCTAGAGGCCGGCGCCGACTTCGTCGGCTTCGTGCATTTCCCTCGCAGTCCCCGCCACGTGGACCTGGAGACCGGTCGGGCGCTCTCGGCCCGCGCGAAGGGCCGGACCGAGCGGGTGGTGCTGCTGGTCGACCCGGACGACGCCCTGGTGACGGCCGCCGTCGAGGCCCTCGATCCCGAATGGATCCAGCTCCATGGCCGCGAGACGCCCGAGCGCGTCGCGGCCATTCGTGCCGCGACCGGCCGCCGGGTGATGAAGGCCATCGGCGTCGCAACGGCCAGGGATCTCGACGCGGTGCCAGCCTTCGTGGGGCGGGCCGACCGCATCCTCCTCGACGCCAAGGCGCCTCCGGGCGCCGCGCTGCCCGGCGGCAACGGCCATGCCTTCGACTGGGACCTTCTGGGTGGCGCCGTCCTCCCGGAGGATTACATGCTCTCGGGCGGCCTCACCCCCGACACCGTGGCGCTCGCCCTGGCGCGCACCGGAGCCCGCGCCGTCGACGTTTCCTCGGGTGTGGAGACCCGTCCGGGCGAGAAGTCACCGGAGCGAATCGCCGCCTTCATCGCGGCGGCCCGGGCCTGACGGGGCAGGGGGTTCTCGACCCGACGCCCCACGCTTTCCGCACGGAAAGGCCCGGATTTCGGAACCGATCTCGCCTTTCGACGCGTTGGCCGCATTGTCGACGCCCCCCGCGCGGGTCTAGGCCTATCGACAAACGCAGAGCTGACAAGGACCATGCCCGTGACCATCGCTCCCCCTCCGAACTCGTTCCGCAACGGCCCGGACGAGCGCGGCCGCTTCGGCATCTTCGGCGGACGCTTCGTGGCCGAGACGCTGATGCCGCTGATCCTCGACCTGGAGGCGGCCTACACGGCCGCGAAGGCCGACCCCGCCTTCCAGGCGGAGATGAACAGCCACCTGACCCATTATGTCGGCCGGCCGAGCCCGCTCTACTACGCCGAGCGCATGACGGAGCACCTGCGCGCGCAGGCCGCCCCCGGCCACGGCGCGAAGATCTTCTTCAAGCGCGACGAGCTGAACCACACCGGCTCGCACAAGGTGAACAACGTGCTCGGCCAGATCATGCTGGCCCGCCGCATGGGCAAGCCGCGCATCATCGCCGAGACCGGGGCCGGCCAGCACGGCGTCGCCACCGCCACCCTCTGTGCCCGCTTCGGCCTGAAATGCGTGGTCTACATGGGCGCCGTCGACGTGGCGCGCCAGGCGCCCAACGTGTTCCGCATGAAGATGCTGGGCGCCGAGGTGGTGCCGGTGCAGTCCGGCACCAAGACCCTCAAGGACGCGATGAACGAGGCCCTGCGCGACTGGGTCACCAACGTCGCCGACACCTTCTACTGCATCGGCACGGTGGCGGGTCCGCATCCCTACCCCGCGATGGTGCGCGACTTCCAGTCGATCATCGGCCGCGAGGCGAAGCAGCAGATGCTGGAGATGGAGGGTCGGCTGCCGGATTCCCTCGTCGCCTGCATCGGCGGCGGCTCCAACGCCATGGGCCTGTTCCATCCCTTCCTCGACGATCCCGAGGTCGCGATGTACGGCGTCGAGGCGGCGGGGCACGGGATCTCCAGTGGCCTGCACGCGGCCTCGCTGTCGGGCGGCAAGCCCGGCGTTCTGCACGGCAACCGCACCTACCTGCTGCAGGATGGCGACGGCCAGATCGCGGACGCCCACTCGATCTCGGCCGGCCTCGATTATCCGGGCATCGGCCCCGAGCACGCCTGGCTGCACGAGGCCGGCCGCGTCACCTACCTCTCGGCGACGGATCAGGAAGCGCTGGATGCCTTCAAGCTCTGCTCGATGCTGGAGGGCATCATCCCGGCCCTGGAGCCGGCCCACGCCCTCGCCAAGGTCCGGGAACTGGCACCGCAGAAGCCCCAGGATCACCTCCTGGTCGTCAATCTCTGCGGCCGCGGCGACAAGGACATCCCGCAGGTCGCGGAGATCTTCGGGACCCAGCTCTGAGCCCGTCGCGGGACCGGCCATTTTCCCAGGGCCGACCCCGTTGACACCCCACGGCGGGGTTCCCTATACCGCCGATCTCATCGCGGCCACGATCTTGGACGGCCGCGATCTGGCGGGGTAGCTCAGCTGGTTAGAGCAGAGGAATCATAATCCTTGTGTCGGGGGTTCAAATCCCTCCCTCGCTACCAAAAATTCAGCCTGCTAGGTCAATGACTTAGCAGGCTTTTGTTTTGGATGAATTCTTAGCGATTATATCTCGTACCGGCTTGGTACCGAATTCGTCGCAGGGCCTCCCCTTCAGCTTCATTCGTTCGATCTTCTCATTGAAGCGCGCAGTGGGATTCCCAACAACGTGCCCGGAATGGCATCGCACCCGTAGCCTAGAGGCTGTTATGAATTGGCCGCGAGTTGAGCGGCCTGTTTGAGCATGAGACAGACGAAGGCGACGATGTGGAGGTCGGCGAGGGTACTGGGATAACGCTCGTAATCCTTGACGAGGCGACGAAAGCGCGTGGCCCAGGCAAAGGAGCGCTCCACCACCCAGCGCCGCGGCAAGAGGACGAAGCCGCGCTTGGCCTCGGGCAGTCTGACGACCTCCAGTTCGATGCCATGCGCACGGGCGGCCTTGGCCGGCTTCTCGCCGGTGTAGCCTTGGTCGACGTAGGCCAGATCAACGGTGTCGCCGGTGGCAGCCTGTACAGCCTCGGCCAGACGCCCGACCTGGGCGCGGTCGTCCGTATCGGCGGGGGTGACGTGTCGGGCCAGGAGGTGGCCCAGCGTATCGACGGCCAGGTGGACCTTCGAGCCCTTCTTGCGCTTGGCGCCATCGTAGCCGGCCCGCTCGCCGCTCTCGGGTGTCGAGCGCAGGGTCCGACTGTCGAGGATGGCCGCGCTCGGTTCCGGGCTACGGCCAGAGGCCAGGCGCAGGAGCGCGCGTAAGTCGTCGGCGAGTTGCTCGAAGCAGCCGGCCGCCAGCCAGCGCTGCGCCTGCTGGTAGACGGCTTCCCAGGGTGGCAGATCGTTGGGCATCCAGCGCCACGGTGCCCCGGTCTTCACGACGTAGCGCAGCCCGTTGAACACCTCACGCAGACTGTGCTCGCGCTGTCCCGCATCCGCGCGCAGCAGCGTCAGGTAGGGGGCGACCAGCGCCCACTCCTCATCGGACACATCGGACGGGTAGGCTTTGCGTGAAGAGGTCATGCCCCTGCATCTGGAATGACCGCCTTACAGGTCCATAACAGCATCTAGATGTTTGACGATCTTGGGCCTCGATCTTGGGCCTCGCATTCGATTGGTCAGCGGACAATGTATTGCAGGGTGGGGTCTGCCGATGGCATAGGTCCCTCGGGTGTATGGTCCGGCGGCCGGATCAGCAGGTTTCAGCGCTGGTCGGGCCGCCAGCGGCGGAGACCCATGCCATGTCGCGTCGCTTTCGCCCCGCCTCGGTCCTTCGCAACTTCCTGACGAGCGAAGCCAGCGGCGGCATGATCCTGATGGCGAGCGCGGCACTGGCCCTCGCCGTCGCGAATTCCGGCTGGTCCGACACCTACTTCGCCGTTCTCAAGACCTATGTCGGCGGGCTTAGCGTCCTGCACTGGGTCAACGACGGCCTCATGGCGCTGTTCTTCCTGCTGGTCGGCCTGGAGATCAAGCGCGAGGTCCTCGACGGGCGCCTGCGAACCTGGCCGGATCGGATGCTTCCCGGCATCGCGGCGCTCGGCGGCATGGTCGCCCCGGCGCTCGTCTTCGTCGCGGTGAACCGGCACTCGCCGGAGACCCTGCGCGGCTGGGCGATCCCGACGGCGACCGACATCGCCTTTGCGCTGGGCGTCCTCGCCCTGCTGGGCTCGCGCGTTCCCGTGTCGCTCAAGATCTTCCTGACCGCCCTCGCCATCATCGATGACCTCGGCGCGGTCCTCATCATCGCCGCGTTCTACACCGCCGACCTGTCTCTGCCGATGCTCGGTGGAGCCTTGGCCGTGCTCGCGATCCTGGTCGGGATGAACAAGGCCGGGGTGAGCCGCCTGACACCCTACCTCGTCCTTGGCGTCGTCCTGTGGGTCCTGGTGCTCAAATCCGGCATCCACGCCACCATCGCGGGCGTCCTGCTCGCCCTGACGATCCCGCTGCGCCTCAGCCTGGGCGAGCCGGACGATCCCACGTCGCCGCTGCACAAGCTCGAACACGCCATACACCCGTGGTCCGCCTACCTGGTGCTCCCGGTCTTCGGCTTCGCCAATGCCGGCGTCTCCTTCGCGGGCATGTCGACCGGGATGCTGCTCGATCCGGTGACCCTGGGCGTGGCGCTGGGTCTCTGCGTCGGCAAGCAGGTCGGGGTGTTCGGGGCGATCCTCGCAGCGGTCAAGCTCGGTCTGGCGCAGCGCCCCGCGCATGCTGGATGGTGGCAGATCTATGGATTGTCGCTCCTGTGCGGAGTCGGTTTCACCATGAGCCTGTTCGTCGGCCTTCTGGCGTTCGCCGGCAGGCCCGATCTCGAGGCGGAGACGAAGATCGGCGTCCTGCTCGGTTCGGGCACGTGCATGCTGATGGGGGCGCTCGTGCTGCTCTTCGCACCCGACCCCGAGCGGACCGTGGGAGCCGGGACACGCGCGGCAGGAGCTAGACGCGGGCAACCGTGACAAAGACTGTAAAATCTCTCATCACGTGCTGATCTCGGCCGAGCTTCGCGCTAGGAAGCTTGGAAGGGCATCGAATAACAGCCCCTTGAGGAGGACGCGCATGCTCCGCTTGAGCCGCTGGATCGACGTGCTCAACGAGCGCATCGGCAAGATCGCCGCGTGGGCGATCGTGGCTGCGGTCATCGTTTCCACCCTGAACGCACTCGTCCGCAAACTGTTCGGCACGTCGTCGAACGCGTGGCTCGAACTGCAATGGTATCTCTTCGGTGCCGTGTTCATGCTGTGCGCCGCCTGGACCCTCAAGGACAACGAGCATATCCGCATCGACATCGTCTCAAGTCGGCTTTCAAAGCGCGGACGCGATCTCGTCGATGTGTTCGGACACCTGTTCTTCCTGCTGCCGTTCCTGGCGGTGATGATCTGGCTGACGACGCCGTTCTTCCTGCACTCCTTCGAATCCGCTGAAGTGTCCACCAATGCCGGTGGATTGCTGATCTGGCCGGCCAAGGGACTGATTCTCGTCGGCTTCGCCCTGCTCGGGCTGCAGTGGCTCTCCGAGCTGATCAAGCGCCTGCTGATCCTGTCCGGGCGCATCGAGGACACGACGAGTGCGGGCGGTCATCACGCCGCCGCCGAGTCGGAGGCCGAGCGCCTCGTGGCGGAACTCGCGGGCGCACCGGCGAAGGCGGCCTTCGCGGCAGATCCGCAGGCGGGCCCGAAGCCCGCGCCGAAGGCCTGATTCGACCACGCCGACCTCTCCAGTCCTCGAACGCACCAGGGTCCGATGTTCGCCGAGTTGATAGCCCACAACCTCGCGCCGATCATGTTCGCGACGCTCGTCGTGTTCCTGCTTCTCGGATATCCCGTCGCCTTCGCGCTCGCCGCCAATGGCCTGCTCTTCTTCGTGGTCGCGGTCGAACTCGCCCCCTACGCACCGGATACGATCACCCTCTCCTGGCCGCTGCTGCAGGCGCTGCCGGACCGCGTCTTCGGGGTGATGTCGAACGAGGTGCTGCTGGCGGTCCCGTTCTTCACCTTCATGGGCCTGGTGCTGGAACGCTCCGGAATGGCCGAGGACCTCCTCGACACGATCGGCCAGCTCTTCGGGACCATCCGCGGCGGCCTCGCCTACGCGGTGATCTTCGTCGGCGCCCTGCTGGCGGCGACCACCGGTGTGGTCGCCGCCTCCGTGATCTCCATGGGCCTGATCTCGCTGCCGATCATGCTGCGCTACGGCTACGACCGGCGCCTCGCCACCGGCGTGATCGCGGCCTCGGGCACCCTCGCGCAGATCATCCCGCCCTCCCTGGTGCTGATCGTCATGGCCGACCAGCTCGGCCGCTCGGTGGGCGACATGTACGAGGGCGCGTTCGTGCCCGGCCTCGTCCTCTCGGCGATGTATGCCGGTTACGTCCTCCTGGTCACGCTGATCTGGCCCAAGGCCGCGCCCGGCCTGCCCAAGGATGCGATCGGCTACCGTGAGGAGAACGGCGCCCGCGGCGTCTGGCAGCTCGGGATCCTGGTCCTGTTCTCGGCCGCGATCGGCATCGCCGTCATGGCCCAGACGGGCACGAAGGCCGGCGCCGACTACGTCATCCTGACGATCTGCATCGCGACCGTGGTGGCGCTGGTCTGCGCGGTGATGAACCGCTTCCTCGGCGCGCAACGCATCGTGGCCTCCCTGGTCCTGGCGACCGCCCTCGTGGCCCTCAGCCTCTACCTTCGGGCGACGGCAGCCGGCACCTGGGGTCTGGTCGCCGAGCTCGCCGCGGCCGGGGCGCTCTACGCCCTGGTCGTTGGTATGGTCGAGCGCCTGACCGGGCTGCGCCTGATCTCGCGCATGGCGCAGCAGGTCACCTTCGTCATGGTGCCACCGCTGCTGCTGATCTTCCTCGTCCTGGGTACGATCTTCATCGGCATCGCGACGCCGACCGAGGGTGGCGCCATGGGCGCGGTCGGCTCCCTGGTGCTGGCCGGCATCAAGCGGATCCTCGACCGCAACCCGGCACGCCTGAACTTCGCCCTCGTGAAGCAGGCGACGGAGTCCACGGCCAAACTCTCGACCTTCGTGCTGTTCATCCTGATCGGCGCGCGCGTGTTCTCGCTGACGTTCTACGGCGTCAACGGGCACGTCTGGGTCGAACACCTGCTCACCAGCCTGCCCGGCGGTCAGGTCGGCTTCCTGATCTTCGTCAACGTGCTGATCTTCCTGCTGGCCTTCTTCCTCGACTTCTTCGAGCTGGCCTTCATCATCATCCCGTTGATCGGGCCGGCGGCGGACAAGCTCGGCATCGACCTGATCTGGCTCGGCGTGATGCTCGGGGTGAACATGCAGACGAGCTTCATGCACCCGCCCTTCGGCTTCGCCCTGTTCTACCTGCGCTCGGTCGCCGCCAAGGTCCCTTACCTCGACCGCGTCACCGGCAAGCGCATGGAGCCGATCACCACCGGGCAGATCTACTATGGGGCGATCCCCTTCGTGATCATCCAGTGCATCATGGTGGCCCTGGTGATCCTCTTTCCCGGGATGGTCACACACTACAAGTCGAGCGGCACCAAGGTGGACCCTGCGGCGGTCCAGCAGCAGCTCGACAATCTTCAGGGGCTGGGCGCCGGTTCCGGCGACGATGCACCGCCGATCGATCTGGGACCCCCGAAGATCGAGTGATCGTGCTCACACGCCGACCTGTTCGGAGGCGTGCGCCGTCCTCCCTCAGAACACGACCAAGAAACCAACGGAGGAAATCATGAAGAGACGCGAGTTCCTGAAGAATGCCGGCCTCGGCGCGGTCGCCGCCGGCAGCATCGCCGCCCCCGCTATCGCCCAGTCAGCCCCTGAGGTTCGCTGGCGCCTCAGCTCCGGCTTCCCGAAATCCCTCGACACGATCTACGGCGCGGCCGACGTGCTCGCGAAGTTCGTCTCGGACGCCACGGACGGCAAGTTCGTGATCCAGCCCTTCGCCGCCGGTGAGATCGTCGGGACTTTCCAGGCAGCGGATGCCGTGAGCAATGGGACCGTCGAGATGGTCCACACCGCGGGCTACTACTACGTGGGCAAGGATCCGTCCTACGCCCTCGGGGCCGCCGTCCCCTTCGGCCTGAACAGCCGTCAGCAGAACGCGTGGCTCTATCACGGCGGCGGCAACGAGATCGTCAACGAGTTCATGGCCAAGCAGAACATCTACGCGCTGCCCGGCGGCAACACCGGTACCCAGATGGGCGGCTGGTTCCGCAAGGAGGTCAAGACGGTCGCCGACCTGCAAGGCCTGAAGATGCGCATCGCCGGCATCGCCGGACAGGTGATGGCCAAGCTCGGCGCGGTTCCGCAGCAAGTCGCCGGCGGCGATATCTACCCGGCGCTGGAGCGCGGGACCATCGACGCCGCGGAGTGGATCGGCCCCTACGACGACGAGAAGCTCGGCTTCAATAAGGTGGCGCCGTTCTACTATTATCCCGGCTGGTGGGAGGGCGGCCTGACGCTGCACTTCTACATCAACAAGGCGAAGTGGGAGAGCCTGCCGAAAAACTACCAGTCCGTCCTTCAGGCGGCCGCCATGGCGGCGAACGTGGACATGCTGGCGAAGTACGATGCCAGGAACCCCGCCGCTCTGCGCCGCCTCATCGGCACCGGAGCACAGCTGCGCCCCTATTCGAACGAGATCATGGAAGCGGCTCTGAAGGCGACGAATGAGGTCTATGCTGAGATCTCCGCCAAGAACCCGGATTTCAAAAAAGGCATCGATAGCTTGCGGGCCTTCCGCGGCGAGGAATATCTCTGGTTCCAAGTCGCAGAGTATACCTACGACGGCTTCATGATCCGAAACAGAACCAAGAACTGAGATGGAACAAGGCCGGCGCACTCGCGACGACGTACCCGGCCTGTTCGCCGAACGCTGATCATCAGGTCAGCACCTCGGGATGGCTTCCCTTCCCAGTCGGAATACCATCTGCCACGATCAAAACGTTCCCGTTTCGGAGCGACGTCTCACTCACCCGCCCGGCTCTCGCCGCGGCGGGTTTTTCCATTGCGCTGGAAGCATTCACGTCGATCCAAGCGGTCACGTTGGGTCGGAACCCGTCTGTCGCCTTTACGGCCGGAGCGGGTGGATTTTCGCCCGTCCGCTTCCAACCCCTCTTCAAAAGCCGCGAACGACCACTTTCGGGCTGCTCGATGGAGCAGGACGGCGATCCGCCTCGGAAAACAAGGGAACGGTCGCGCTCTTCAGGCCCAGGATGGACGCCGGCCAGGAAAAGGCCGACAGCGGCGCGCCGCCGCCGAGGCCTCCTCGCGGGAGGGCGCCTCGGTGTTCGTCACCGGCCGCCGTCAGGACGCGCTCGCTGCGGCCGTGACGCAGATCGGTGGCCGGATCACCGGCGTTCGCGGCGCCATGGCGACGGCGGCCAGGCGCAAGCCTGACGCGGCGAGGCGAACGCTCTCCGTTCCAGCGTCCCCGCCAGCCGACGGATCTGGCGGGCTCGCCAAACGCTGGTCAGTCAGCCGTCGGCAGCGGAAGGCCGACCATGGTCGTCGGCCCCACAGAGATCCGCGTTCGTGTCCGCTTCCCGCGGCCCTCGACCCGACCGCGTCATTCACCGGGATTTCTTTGCATCCTGGAAGCGGACGCGTCCGTCTCCCTTACGGATGTCGAGGATAGGCGGACAGTTCGGGGGCCTTGGGCTCGCCCGCGAACAGCTTGGCGGCCAGATCGCGGACGGCTGGCTGGCTCGCGACGCCCAGCGCACCGTGCAGGAGGTGGATACCGAGCCGGCTGCGTGGATGCATCAGGCGTGGGCCGATCTTCGGCACCCCTTGGGCATCCTCGACCATGGGGCGCATCGCCGCCTCGTAGCGCTTCAAGGCGGCCGTCACGTCGCCGCCACGGTCGAGTTCTCCCGCCAACACATAGGCTCCGGTCACCGCCAGCGTCGTTCCGACGCCGGCGAGCGGTGTCGCGCACCAGGCGGCGTCACCCGTCAGGGCAACGCGCCCCTTCGACCAGCGCTTCATCCGGACTTGGCGCAGGACGTCGAAGTAGAAGTCCCGTGTGCCATCCATCCCTGCGAGGACACGCTCTGCCTGCCATCCGGCCTCCGCGAAGCGCTCGCGGAGGTAGGCCCTCTGTCGGTCCACATCCCACGCATCCTCGCCATTCGGCGCCTTGTGAATGGTCAGGCTGGCGCGCGTCGTGCCGTGACTGTCGGGGCGCAGCGCGATGCTCCGCCCCTCCGTCGCATTGTACCAGCGCCACATCCGGTTATCGTCCGACGCGCTGGGGATGGTGAAGTAGGCGATGGTCAGGTCCATCCAGCGCGGATCGTTCTCGCCGGGAAACACGAGTTCGCGCGTGCGCGACCCGACCCCCTCGGCGACGACCACCAGATCGTAGCTTTCGACTGCGCCGCTGGCGAAGGTGACGACGGCGCTGTCTGCCTCGTCGGCGATGCGCTCGATTCTGTCGCCGAAGCGGAACGTCGCGTGCTCGCGCGCCGGTTCATACAGGAGGCGTGCCAGGTCGCCGCGCAGGATCTCCATCTCGGCGGTCGGACCGTCACGCGACAACTCGTCGGTCAAGAAAGCCGCCACGACCGCGCCGTTCTGATCGACCCAGGTCGTTCCCTCCTCGCCGGTGCTACGATCGAGGGCAGCCCGCTCCAACGCCATGCGGCGCAGCACCTCACGTCCGACGCCGCGCACGTCGATGTTCTGCCCACCGTCGCGGAACTCAGGGGCCCGCTCGACCACCGTGACCTCGTTGCCCAGGCGGCCGAGCCACCAGGCCGCGGTATTGCCGGCGATGCTGGCGCCGGAGACGAGGACGCGGCGTGACACGATGTGAGCCCCTGGAACCGAATAATATCATGTCTGATGTATACGCCGCCTAGGGTTGGTCAAGGTTGCCGATCAGCCGCTGAAGAAGCGCGACCAGTCGGCCGACCTCCTCGGGCGAGAAGCCCTCGAGCCCGCGGATATTGCCATCGACCAGGGCCTCGCGGCCGATCCGGGCGGCGTCCCGTCCTGCTTCCGTGAGTTCCACCAGGGACGCCCTGCGGTCGGTCGACGACGGCGCGCGGGTGATCAGTCCCAGTGTCTCCAGCTTGTCGAGCAGGGCCACCATGGCCGGCTGCCTGACGGCGGACGAGCGGACGATGTCGCGCTGCAGCAGCGGTCCTTTCCATGACAGAAGCAGGAGCGGCCCAATCAACGCCATCGTCAGGCCGTGCGGCTTCAGCGCCGCATCCACCCCGCGATTGAAGGCGCGGGCAGCGTGGTTGGCGAGGTATCCTGGGGCGATCGCGGCCTCGGGATGGATATCATCCTGATCCTGCATGGGAACTATCTGCGCCAATGCGACGGGTCCTGTCACCGTTGACGTGGGAGAGTTCCCACAGCCGCCTGCGGCGTGGTTCACACGCGGCCATCGCGGAGCGATGGCCGGGCCTCTGTCTCGGCAAGGGCGCGACGGCTGCTTCCCGCCCGGATGCGGCCGGAAGCGGATAGGCAGCTTTTTATACCGAACCCGGACGCAGAGCGTACGGACGGTTTCCGAACCAACGCAGTCTTACGGAGCTTCTGCGAATCGGCTGACGGGGTGGTTCAGATCTCGATACAGATCTTGCCGAAGTGCCGGTTGCTCTCCTGGTGCCGGAACGCCGCGACGAGGTCTGCGAGGGGGTAGCGGCTGTCGACGATCGGGCGCAGCCCGCAGGCCTCGATGCCGCGGACCATCTCGATCTGCTGACTTCGGCTGCCGACGAGCACACCTTGGAGGCGGATCTGCCGGAGCAGCGCGGGTACCAGCGGCAGCGGTCCGGCGACACCCGAGAGGATGCCGATCACCGAGATGTGGCCGCCCACCCGTACGGCGGCCATCGACTGTTCCAGGGTCGCCGGACCTCCGACGTCGAGGACGTGGTCGACCCCGCGTCCGTCGATGAGCCGCCTGGCCGTCTCGCCCCAGGTCGGATCCTTTCGATAACTCAGGACGTGGTCGGCCCCCAGGGCGCGCAGACGCTCGAGCTTCTCCTCGCTCGAGGAGGTGGCGACCACGGTGGCGCCTGCCGCCTTGGCGAACTGCAGCGCGAACAGGGAAACGCCGCCGGTTCCCTGCACGAGGACGACATCGCCGCTCTTCAAGCCCGCATCCGCGTGCAGGGCTCGCCAGGCGGTCAAGGCCGCCGTCGTCAGCGTCGCCGCCTCGGCGTGGTCCCAGCCTCGGGGCGCATGCGTGAAGGCCATCGCGGAAGTGGTGACCCGCTCGCGGGCATAGCCGTCGATACCGTCGCCCGGGACGGTCGCGAAGCCCTCTACCTGCGGGCTTCCCTCGGTCCAGCTCGGAAAGAAGGTGCTGACCACGCGGTCGCCGATCGCGAACGTGTCGACTCCAGGTCCCAACGCCTCGACCTCGCCGGCCCCGTCCGACATCGGCACGCGCGGCTCGCTCGGCCCCCACATCCCGCTCACCACGGCGTAGTCGTGATAGTTGAGCGAGCTCGCCCGCAGGCGGACGGTGATCTCACCGGGGCCCGGCGCCGGGACGGGACGTTCCCCGAAACCGACGGCATCGAAGCCGCCCCCGGGCTGGACGATGACGGCGCGGGCTACCGATGTGGTCATGCTGTACCTGTCCGTCTCGCCGGCCGTGACACACCGGCATTGCAGGGAGATCGGGATGGCTGCCGGCCATCTCGTGCCGACCCAGGCGATGATGGTGGCAGTGGAGCCCGCGCCTGTCGAGATCCGGCCGGCCCCTCGCGACCCGGTGACACCGTGGTTCGATCACGGCCCCGATCGAGACGTTCCGCAAGCTTTGACGGGCAAACTCCGCGTTGTGTCCTGCCGTGGTTCACGCCTAAGAACGATTCCGAAACCAGCCGGTCGGCGCATCCAGCGTCGACGCTGCCTTGAGGACCGTCATGCGTTCATCGAGCATCCAGTACGCGTTCGCCCTCGGTGTCGCCTTTGCTTTCGCGGTCGCCACCCCGACCCTGGGCGAGGAGGCCACGACCGCCGAGCAGACCATCAACGTCATGAACAAGTTGTTCGGAACGCATCCCGGGGCGCGCGCCAATCACGCCAAGGGCGTCGTCGCGGACGGCAGCTTCACCCCCTCGCCCGAGGCCGCGCGGATCAGCAAAGCCTCGCTCTTCCAGGGACCCGTCGTTCCGGTGACGATCCGGTTCTCGGACGCGACCGGCGTGCCGACGATCCCCGACGGTTCGGAGAATGCCAATCCCCACGGGATGTCGCTGAAGTTCAAGCTGGTCGACGGCTCGGAGATGGACGTCGTCCTGAATGCTCTCAAGTACTTCCCGGTCGCGACCGGCGAGGAGTTCCGCGACCTGCTCCAGGCGGTTTCCGAGAGCGGGCCGGATGCGAAGAAGCCGACGGCCCTCGAACGCTTCGTTTCCACCCATCCCGCGGCCGCCACGGCCGGCGCCACGGCCCGGACGCCGTCGAGCTTGGCGCGCCAGACCTATAACGGGGTCAATGCCTTCGTCTTCGTCGACAGGGACGGCAAGCGCCAGCCGTTCCGGTTTCGCGTCGTCCCGGTCCAGGGCGAGGAGATCCTCTCGGACGAGGAGGCCGCCAAGCGCGCGCCCGACTACCTGATGGCGGATATCGGTCCGCGCATCGCGAAGGCGCCGGCCCGCTTCACCGTCCAGGCGCAACTCGCCGCGCCCGGCGACCCGACCAACGACGCCACCAAGCCCTGGCCCGACGACCGCAGAATCGTGGACCTCGGCGTGCTGACCGTCTCCAAGGTCGTGCCCGGCAGCGCCGAAGCCGAGAAGGCGCTGCTCTTCATGCCGAACGCGCTGACGGACGGCGTCGAAGTCTCCGATGACCCACTGATCGACGCGCGCGTGCAGGCCTACGCCGTCTCGTTCGGACGCCGCAGCCAGTAGGGTCGGGCCGTGCGCCGCCGGAGGCCGCTCAGCGCGGCGTTCCGGCGGCCGGCCTATCCGGCGCACCGGCCCGGAACGCCTTCGCCGATGCTTCGTCCGCTCCCGACCCCGCCCGAATTCTCGGCGGCCGCCGCGAGGCCCGTCAGGCCGATCAGCATCGCGCCGGCGAAGATGGGTGCCCGCATAGGCAGGGAGCCTGGTTCAGGCCGACATCCTTATTCATCGTCAGAGCGGCGAAGCCGGCATTGACCCGGTCGATATGGGCGATGAAGTAGCAGAGGATCAGGAACGGCACGAGCCGCAGTCCGACCTCGCGCATGATGGCCGCCTCGACGGCGGCCTCGTCTGCCGGGGTGTGGATGGGTGTCATGGATGGCTTCTCCCGATCGCAGGGGTGGAGCACGTCCGGACATGCAGAATCGTCAGCAAGGATTCCGCGCTCAGGTTCTGCCGGCTTGTCTTCGCGGACCGGCTCGCGCTCGGCACCTCGGGGCAGGGGCCATGCTGCTGGTGCTCGCCCTGCTCCTGCCGCTTCCCGGAGAGATTGCCATGGCCCTCGACCCATCCGCCGCGCCCACACCCGCGCTTCGCGCCGAGATCGCTCCCACGGGGATTTTGCGTGCCGCGATCAACTACGGAAATCCCGTGCTCGCCCAGAGGGGCGCCGACGGCGAGCCGGCGGGCGTCTCGGCGGAGCTCGCGCGCGAACTCGGCCGCCGCCTCGGCGTGCCGGTGGCATTCGAGACCTTCGACACGGCCGGGGCCGTGGTGGCGGCCCTGGGCGGCGCGCACAGCTGGGACGTCGCCTTCCTGGCGATCGACCCCGAGCGGGCCCAGACCATCGCGTTCAGCCCGGCCTACGTCATCATCGAGGGGGCCTATCTCGTCCGCGCGGATTCGCTCCTCACCGCAAACGCTGAGGTCGACCGCCCCGGCATCCGCATCGCGGTCGGGCGCAACACCGCCTACGACCTCTATCTCGGGCGCCACCTCAAGGCGGCCGAGCGAGTCTCTGCGCCGACCTCCGCCGCCGCCCTGACGCTGTTCCTGGACGAGAAGCCGGAGGTGTTGGCCTCCGTGCGCCAACCCCTCGAAAGCTATGTCCAGGCCCATCCGGGCCTGCGCATCCTGCCGGGCCGTTTCATGGCGATCGAGCAGGCGGTCGCCACCCCGAAGGACCGTCCGGCCTCGGCCGCCGCCATGCGCGAATTCATCGAGGAAATGAAGTCTTCGGGCTTCGTGGCCGGGGCGCTTGCGGCCAGCGGACAGCACGATGCCGTGGTCGCGCCGCCCGCCCCCTGAGGGGATTTGGGATCGGGACGCGGCCCTCACGCCGGCATCCGGGGCAGGCGGAAGCGGGCGCGCGGCGTGTCCGCCAGTACGATGCGGCGCTCGGCCGGGTCGGGCATCCCGGCGTCGAGCGGCGCCGCGCCCCGTCCGTAGGTCGCGCCGCGCGCGAACCGGGTGTACGGCCGGTCGCCGTCCCAGACCAGTCGTTCCGGGCCGCGGTGATCCTGGAGGAGCGGCACCCCCGCGCCGGCGATGCGGTCGCTGCCCGACAGCTTGCCCCAGACCCGTCCGGTGCGCCCCCGCGCAAGGCGGTGCCGGCGCGCCCGCCGCCGGACGGCCATCCGTATGAGGGATTCCCGCAGCGCGAAGGCGCCCAGCGTGGCGAGGACGATGCCCAGGCCCCAGAGGGCGAGGAGCAGGCCGATCGAGACCCGGCCGTTGAATTCCCGCAGGAGCCCCAGGTCGAAGGCGAAGTACCAGGACACGCCGGAGACCGCGCCCGAGACCAGGAATATCCCCGCCGCCAGACGCGAGACGCCGTCGAGCATCGGGCGGCGCACGTCCCGCAGGACGCTCGGCAGCACCAGAGCGTGGATCAACAGTCCGTTGACCGTGAGCACCGCGACCACCACCCCGTTCGCCCAGATCTTGGGGTTGGCGAGCTTCTCCGGCGCTTCGATGGCGTAGAGGCCGTGGAAGCCGAGCCCCGAGATCCCCAGCAGGGCGATGCCCATGGTCACGACCTTGCTGATGAAGTGGAAGCTGCGCTCCATCTCGGCCGGCATCGCGCCCTCGCGCATCCAGCGCAGGATCCAGAAGTCCAGCATCGTCGCGCCGCCGAGGCCGAAGCACAGGCCGACTAGGTGAAGTCCGACCAGGGGCGTCAGGAGCCGCACCGGCGGAAACGGGGCCGGAAGCGCCAGCAGCAGCGGACGGCCGAGCCCTGGCCCGGCCGCCGCACAGCCCCAGAGCAACGCGACGAGACCGACGGCCAGGGCCGTGACACAGGCCCGGATCACGGGACCGCTGGGTTCGGATCCCTGCATGGCGCGACTCTCCGGGACGCGGCGGACAGGGAAGAAGGAATGCGCTCCATTTGATAAAAAATCACGAATTTACAGTATACCTTCTCGGATAATGTATTGTATGTCCTTTTGATAGAAAATATTCTCTCGATCCTGTTTCTGGTGGCGGCCAGATCTGATCTATGCCCGACGACAGAAATTCTCCGAGCGAACTCGATCCTATTCCCCGATCGAAGCGAACGCTGGTTGCACGCTTGAGCTATGGATCGACACCCTTCGTGACCTCGGGCCGACCTGAGGGTCGAGTTCTAGATTGGAAATCGACCCGGTGTGCGGCTCACGAGCATGCGGGTTCATGCCCCGTGGGAGCTCGACTGGCGAAGGCGCGGAGCGCCGAGCCGCCCATGGCCGTATGAGGTCGATCGTCGTCGTGTCGGTTCCGGTCCTCACTGCGCACTCGCGTTCCAGCCGACGACAGGAACCACGGGGCGTTCAGGCACCGCTCCCGTGGCCGACCGTTCAACGACTCGATCTCGACGTGATCGATCGAATCGACCGGTCGGCGGAGGTCGATCGCAACGCCTCTCGGGGGAGAGGAGAGGCGTCCCGGCGCGAACGCGCCGTAAGGATGGGACGGTGGACGTCGCCACGACCGCGAACGGGTCGATGATGCCGGGCACCCTCGACCCCGGAGCGAGCGTCCCGGCGATGGCCGGGCGAGAACTCCGGACGCCAGGGGAGCGGTGTGGTTTTCGAAGCGCCGCCGTTGGCTTCGGGCTTCGGTCGATCCATGCGGATGGCCCTCCGTCGGCGATCCGACCTGGCCGGATCGCCCCGTTCGGGATCGTGACGGGACGGCCGCCCGCACCCGATCGATCGGGAACCGGCCGGTCGTGGGCGGTCAGGGATCGCGGGCGTTGATCCGCGTCACGACGAGCGGGTCGGCCGGCGTGAACGGCAGCGTCGGCAGGACATCCTCTGTGGTGCCGAGCGTCGCAGCCAGGACGCCGCGCGAGAAGGCGGAGGCCGTCGCGCGATAGCCGATGTCGCCGGGGGTCGGTTGATCGAAGAAGATCAGGAAGTGAATCTCCTCGTCCCCGAGCTGTTCGATGTGGTGGGGATAGGCGCGCGGGATGAAGTAGACGTCACCGGCCTTCAGGTCATAGGTGTCGGTCGTGCCGTCCGGATCGAGCACGGTCATGCGGGCGCGGCCGCGATGGACATAGCCCATCTCGGCGGTCTCCGGATGCCAGTGCGGCTCGCGCATGCCCTCGTGGGTGATCCGCAAGGAATACATCGAGATGTCCTTGAGGGCCGGCCAGAACTGGTCACGGGCGAATCGTGCCGACCCGGCCTGCGAGGCGAGCAGCGGATGCTGCGCTTCGACATCGAACTTATGCGGGTTGTTGAACGCGGCCGCCGCCGGGACCGCGGCCGGGCCCTGGCGGCCGACGATGAAGGCGCCCCTGGTGGAACGGGCGATCGGCGCGAAGGACGCGCCCGGCAGATCGTAGGTATTGCCGAGCACCGCGTCGGTCATCGCGCCGAAAGCCGCATGCATCGAGAAATCCTCCGGCTTCTCGTGCCGGAAGGCGACGATGAATTCCGCCCGATCCGCGCCGATGTTCTCGATGTGGTGCACCGATCCGGACGGGATATGAAACATCTGGCCGGCCGAGACCGTGAACGACGAGAACACACTTCCGTTGTCGAGCACGCTCACCAAGGTCTGCCCGGACACGCAGTAGCTGAGTTCGGTCGCATTGGCGTGCCAATGCGGTTCGCGAACGGCGCCGGCGGCAAGGATCAGGCGCTTGATGGACAGTCGCCGAAGGATAGGCATGTTGTCTGCGTAGAGCCGCGAGATCGATCCGAGTTCGCTCTCGAACTCGATGGGGCCTGAATTCAGAGATCGAACGTGCTTTGCTTGCATTTTTATTCTCCTGCACATGAATTTTTTACGAAAAACTCATGAAAGCGCCGATATCCGATCAAACGCGACACCAAATTTGCACACACGAGATGTCGGCCGGATCGCCCGGCGCTCGGCCTGCGATGCCGCGACCGCGCGCCTGCTCCCGGTTCTTGTGGACCCAGGATTGTGTTGGGACCGTGAATTCACCTCACGGCGGGGTTCCTTATACCGCCGATCTCATCGCGATCGCGATCTTCGACGGCTGTCGAACGTTCAAACCCCTCCCTCGCCAGCACGAAGCCCGCCCGGTCCGTGACGGGGAGGGCTGGATTCGTCGATGCAATGCACGGCTGGACAGGTTCTGCTCAGCGCCGCTTCGCGTCGGCGCCGAGATGGGGCGACAGGACGAGCATGAGCGGCACGACGGCGAGGGCCGTGGCGCCGGCGGCCAGCATCGCGGTGCGGGGGCCGGCGGCGTCGCCCAGGTGGCCGTAGAGCAGGGGGGCCGCGAGGGCGCTCCCGCCCAGGGTCCAGGTGTAGAAGACCGCGAAGGCCTTCGCGACCCGACCGCCCGGCGCGAGTTCCGGCACCGTCCCGTAGAGCACGGAGGAGGTTCCGTTCAACATGAGGCCGACCACCGGCAGGAGCACCAGGACGGGCACCAGCGGGAGCACGATCACGGCGAGGATCGCCAGCGCCGTGCCGGTCTCGGTCAGGATCACGGTCCGCGTCACGCCGAAGCGCTCGCCGAACCGCCCGCAGACGGCCTTGCCGAGCGCGCCTCCGATGAAGACGGCCGAGAGGGCGAAGCCCACCGTGGTCAGGCCGGCGCCCTTTTCCTGAAGCAGGAAGGGCAGGTAGAGCAGGAAGGCCGGGCGTGCGGCGTTGTCGAGAAGGCCGATGGCCACGAGCAGGCCGAAGCCAGCGCTTCCGGTACTATCGGGACCGGCGGCGCACCGCGGCCGATCCGGCACCTCGTCCCGTGACGCGGGATCACGCGGCAGCATGCGCCGGAGTCCGATGGCCACCACGACGCCGAGGACGGCGATCAGCCAGAGCGCCGTGCGCCAGTCCGTCAGCGTCAGCAGGAGCCCGACGAGGGGCGGCACGCTGGCCTTTCCGAGGTCGCCCGTGAAGTTGTAGGTGCCGAGCGGTCCGCGCGCCGAGCCGCCATAGGCGCGGGCGATCACCGCGGAGGCCAGGGGATGCTGGGTGCTGCTGCCGATGCCGCCGAGGGTGAGGGCGATGCAGAGGCCGGCCAGGCTTCCGGAGAAGCCGGCCAGCGCGTAGCCACCTGCGCTGAGCAGGGTCCCCAGGATGAGCACCGTCCGGGCACCGAAGCGCTCGGCCAGCCTTGCCGCCGGCATCTGCAGGGCGGCGAGCGCGCCGTTGTAGAGGCTGCGCAGCAGGGCAAGGGCGGCGTAGCCGAGGGCGAACTCCGCCTGCCAGACCGGCAGGAGCACGTAGATCAGATCCGTGTAGCCGTCGTGCAGGGCGTGGTTGAGGCCGACGGCGGCCAGGGTCCGCCGCGCCTCCGGGCGGGGCAGGGCATCGACGGCGGAGACTCCTGAGGACGCGGTCGGAACCTGTGTGGGCGGCATGCGCGAACGACCCTGTTTTGCCGACGCAGGATCGCCCGCTCGTCCGCGGCTGACAAACGCCTTATGCTGACGCTCGCGTGAGGAAACCTGATCCGTGCTGCGCCGCCTGCCGCCCCTGAACGCGCTGAAGGCCTTCGAGGCCGCCGGGCGCCATGCCAGCTTCACCCGGGCCGCCGAGGAGTTGCGCGTCACCCACGGGGCCGTGAGCCGTCACGTCCAGGCGCTGGAGGCCTGGCTCGGCCAGCCACTGTTCGAGCGCCACAACCGGCGCGTGGTCCTGACGGAGGCGGGGGCAAGCTACCTCGCCGAGATCGGCGCCGCCCTCGACCGAATCGCCCTCGCGACGACGCGCCAGGTGGAGCGCGGACGGCCGCGCCTGCTGCACGTGAACGCCCTGGCGACCTTCACCCTGCGTTGGCTGATCCCTCGGCTCTCCGCCTTCCAGCGCGCCAACCCTGCCGTGGAAGTGCGGCTGACCACGTCGAACGTGCCCCTGGCGAACCTGGCCGAGCCCTTCGACGTCGCCATCCGGGGCGGTCCCGACCTGCGGCCCGCCCATATCGGGCGGCCCTTCCTGTCGGAGCGCCGGCTGCCCGTCTGTAGTCCCGCCCTTCTGCGGCGGCTCCCCCTGACGGAGGCGGGGCAGCTTCGGGACCACACGCTGCTGCACGCGGCGACGCTGCCCCAGGTCTGGCCGCAATGGCTCGAGGCCGCCGGCGTCCCCGGCCTGGAGCCGCGGGCCTCGGTGACGCTGGAGCATTTCTACCTCACGCTCCAGGCCGCCCTGGACGGTCTCGGCGTGGCGATGGGGCCGGAGCGGCTGATCGCCGACGACATCGCCGCCGGTCGGCTGACCTGCCCCTTCGCCGGGCCGTCCCTGCCGGCGCGGAGCTACTTCACCTACGTGCCGGAGACGCGCGCCGACGATCCCTCCGTGCGGGCGTTCTGCGCCTGGCTCGTCGCGGCGGCTGGTCCGTGAGGTACGGGGCCTGCCTCCCGGCGGGATCCGACCGCTCGTCTCAGCGGGCGGTCGGAGACGGGGCCGGCTTTGTGGCGGACAGGGCGGCGGCCTTTCCGGCAGCCGCGTAGAGATTCAGGCGGGCATAGATGCCGAAGGCCGATCCGTCGTCCAGGAATCCGCCGCCCGGACCCTGCGTCTCGGTCAGGATCGCGTTGGCCTCCGCGAGGCTGAGCGCCGGGAAGGCGGCGGTGAGCAGGTGCCCGGCCTCCGGGGCGACCCGGCCGACATCCTCGACTGCCCCCACCCGCTCGGGATGCACCACGGGCAGGCCGTAGGTCTGGGTCGCCTCGTAGAGGGCCGCGTTGGCGGCGGCATCGCGGAAGCGGCCGGTATCGGCCCCCGCGCAGGCGGCGACGGTGTCGCCGCATTCCGCCTTCAGGACGGTGGTCAGGTCGGTGCGGGCAGCCTCGAGGGCCGCACGGTAATCGGTGACGGCCACGGCCGTGTTGGTCGAGCGGCTCATCTCGTTGACCACGGCCGGGTTGCGGCGGATCTGACCGACATAGGCCGGGTCGTTGGCGAGGAGATGGGCGACCGCGTGCAGGGCGACAGCCCGTCCGCCCAGCACGTCCATGGCGTAGTGCGCCCCGAGAATGATGCGATTGGTGCCGTACTCGGCCGCGCGCGCGATCATCTGCTGGTAGCGCTCCGGCACCAGGACCGCGAGCACCACGGACTCGGTGTAGCCGTAGGTGGTGTGGCCGCTCGGATAGGAGGGACTGTCGGTCAGGTTCTGCCCTGGGCCCCGCAGCCAGTCCAGGCTGTGGGACGGCCGGCCGAAGTAATCGGTGCCCCGATAGGCGAACAGGCTCGGCAGGGTCTGGAACGGGCGCGCATTGCCGAAGAGGTCGCCCCCCGGCGTGCCGGCCGGCCGGTCGTAGGCCTTGCCGAACACGTCCACCGTGCCGCCGCGCTCCGTCAGGATGTTGGCAGCGGTCTCCGAGACCGGCGCCTTGCCGTTGGTGGTGGCGTTGGCGAAGAAGTACTTGCCGGCGTTCGAGTCGGACTTGGCGACGTTGTTGGTGTAGCCGAGGAGGTCGGCGACGGACTGCGCCACGTTGGTGAAGGTCTCGTCGACGGCGTAGCGGGCCTTGGCCTGGTACACGCCGCCGAGCCTGCTGCCGAGGCCGTCGGCGAGTTCCGTCGCATTGCCGTCGGTGATGAAGGCGTCGCGCAGGGCGAGCTGGCGCTGCTCGGCCAGCGGCAGGAGGAGCGGCGTCTTGGCGGTCCCGGACTGGATCGCTCCGGTGACGGCCAGGTTGGCGCCGAGGGCCGCCCGCCCCGCCTCGCTCCCCCGCAGGATGCTGACGGGTGCGAGTCCGCCCAGCGCCGTGAGGTTCGGGGCCGACTGCGCGACGGCGGGAAGGGGCGCGAGCAGGCACAGGGCCGTCGTCCAGGTCCTCAGCGTCTTCGCCATGGCATCGCCTCCGCCGCTCGCCGTCGCTTCGTTGCCGTTCATAGGATCATTGCGTGACATGGTGGCGTCAGGCGCGCGGGGCCGTCGACCGCTCAGGCCGAACGGCCAGGACCGACCGACGAGTCCCGATCCGCGTCGAGCTGGAGCATCAGCTCGGCCAGACGCGGGTCGAGAGGCTCGTCGATGACAGGCTCGTAGAGGGCTTGCAGCTGGCGGCCGAGACGAAGCCGGGTGGCCTCGTTCAGGGTCGGCAGGGATATCTCCTCGGGACGGCGATGCCGTTCATGCTCAAGATCGCTGGCCATGAGCCTCATGTGGCGGACGAACGGTTGCCGGCAATGGGCGAACCCGTCCTTGACCACACCCTTTCGCGCCGCGCCCCGGCCGGAACCCTCGGCACCCGCCCCCGGTTGGCGGCTGACGACAACCGGAGGATCCATCCATGAAGACCAGTCTCGCCTGTACCGTCAGCCTCGGTCTCGGCCTCGCTCTCGGCCCCACGGCCCTCGCGGGCACGGCCGAAGCCAAGGGCTGCATCAAGGGCGCCATCGTCGGCGGCGCCGCCGGGCACATGGCCGGGCATGGGAAGATGGGTGCCGCCGCCGGCTGCGCGGTCGGGCACAGCAAGGCGAACAAGAAGAATCAGCAGCAGGGCGGCGGCCAGCAGGCACCGCAACAGAACTGAGGCGCAGGGCCGGGCACCCGCCGCATCGGGCCTGGACAGGACAGGAACCGGAGGAGCCGAAGAGGTTTCTCCGGCATCTTCCGCAGTGTTCCGCAAGACTTGGTTCCTGGCAAGATCTCGCATTCCGCAAGATCTGACATTCCGCAAGACTTGGGACAGGCGCTTCACAGAGCGACGCAAGTCCGGGAACATCGCTTCCGAAAAACCGGTTCCCGGTGACGTGCCCTAAGCCGTGCGCCGCTGCCCGGGTGCCCCCCCTTCGCCTGGCGCACCCCGATGCATCGTCGCGATTTCATCGTCAGCATGCTGACGGCCACCGCGGCCCTCGCCGTCACCCGCACGGCGGTCGCGCAGCCGACGCCGGCCGGCACCATCCCGACGCCCGTCTACCACTACATGGCGACCAAGGGTGGCCTGTTCCTGGAGAACGCGGCGTGGGACACCTTCGACAAGACCAGCAATCCGCGCGTGAAGAAGTTCTCCCGGGCCGAGCTGGTCGAGCAGGTGAACCTGTTGAGGAAGCTCGCGCCCTATACCGGTGGCATGCAGCCGCGGCGGCCGGCGCGCATCCCGGCCCAGGTGGACTGATCGGCGGCCTCGTGGCGGCGCCCCTCGCGGTCGCGGGCGGCGAGGGGCGCCCTCGGCGCCCGCCCGCCGGACGGCCTGACCTCGGACGAGCAGAAGGCGCAGATCCTGTCGCAGCTGTCCGGGCTGCAGCCCGGCCCGCAATACGACGCCGCCTTCGTCAACGCCTCGCGGCAGGGACACCAGGAGGCCTACGCGATCCACGGCTCCTACGCGGAGACCGGGGAAGATCCTCAGCTCCGCACCATAGCCCGCGGAGCCATTCCGCTCATCCGGCTTCACATCTCACAGCTCACCAAGATGCAGGGCATGATGGGCAGCCAGGCTGGCTGAGGCTGACACCATCCGGGCGCGGCGGCCGTCACGAGGACCGATCGCGCCCCTCTCGAGAACACCGAGGCCCGACGAGTCCGGATCCGCCTTAAGGATCTGTGCAGCAGGACCGGTTAAGGTCCGACGATGCGCTACTCACCGGCGGCCGGCCTTCTTCTCTTTGCCTCGCTCTACGCTGCCGCGGCGTCGGCGGGTCCCCTCGATACCTTGATGGGCCTGCCCGACGCGCCGGACGTGGTGGCCGGAGGGTCCTTCGGCCCGAACGGGAACGACTACTTCGGCGACATGCGCCTGCGGCGCCCGAGTCCGCGGCCACTCGCGGACCGGTACGCCCGGGTCAGGCCGCGGCCCGCCAAGACCGACAGGCCGCGCCCGAAATCCTGAGGCGGCACGGAACCGAACATCAAGAAACCCGCCGCGGCCGGAGCCGGGCGGGTGAGGTGTTCGCCTTGGGAGGAAAGCGTCCCTCTTCCTACCGGGTCCCCGCGGCAAGACCACTTCGTTTGGCGCGGGTCTGGTATGCCAGAACCGTGCGGAACGCCCCGTCCTGCTTCCGCCCATCCTATCCGGCGAACGGAACGCCCGCGCGTCGGTAACCCTGCCGTCGAAGCCACCGGCACGGAGAGAGACGAACTCGGTCGTTCGGCACCGTCACGGTCCATCGCGTGCCCTTCACCGCGCCAGGAAGGCGGCCTTTCGCGGGCCGCGGCAACGCCCCGATCCATGTCGCCCTCGAGGGAGCGCCCTCCGGGCTGGCGCCTCCTGCGAGCCATGGGTGGTGACCGCCGCCCCTGGGTTGATCCGCGATGGAGCGTCGCGTGAAACCTGTCCGATCGGGGTCGTGCCGACTGGGGTGCGTAGCGAGGTCTGGAACTTGCCTTCCGGTGACCGAACCGGTTCTTGGCCGGTCGTTCACAAGATCTTGATCCGTAATCCGAAGTCTGAACTCAAACGTGGATCGAACGCAGCCCCGCAACCCGACGCTCCTCGACAGTCAAAAAAAGTACGTAGATGTTATCAAAAGTGAAGTCCGGATTACTTCTTAAGTAACGGGTTGTAATCAATTGGTCAGCGTTGTAACTGAGCAAATTATCGTGTCGGCTGTCTTCGAATCTCGGGATCGCCAGCGAGTCGGGCCCACGTGAATGATCGCAAGGGGGAGACCACGCTATGTCACTCGCCGCAATCGAACCGGGCGCTTCCGTTGCGAGCGATGAAAAGTCGACTGTCGTCGTCATCGACCCCCGGATCCTGTTCAGAGAAAGTCTGATCTCCCAGATCCAGAAGAATGCCGGCGCTCCTCACGTCCTGGGCTTCTGCACCGTCGAGCTCTGGCAGAAGGAGGCCAGGGAGCGTCCGCCGGCCTCGGCCATCGTCATCGCGGCGACCCACCGCAGCATCGCGCAGATGGAGGGCGAGCTGGACATGCTCGCCACGGCCAGCCCCGGCGTCCCGGTCATCCTGCTGTCGGAGATCGAGGAATACCACCAAGTCACGGAGGCGATGCGGCGCGGCCTGAGCGGCTTCATCCCGATGACGAGTTCCGTGAAGGTCGCCCAGAGCGCGATCGCGCTGGTGCTGGCGGGCGGCTGCTTCGTTCCGTCCGGCATCCTCTGCACGCCCCCCACGCGCCCGGCCGCGGAGGCGCGCGGACGCGGGTCGATCCGGCTGACCGAGCGTGAAGCGGCCGTGCTCAGCGTCCTGCAGATCGGCAAGCCGAACAAGGTGATCGCCTACGAACTCAACATGTGCACCAACACGGTGAAGGTGCATGTGCGCAACATCATGAAGAAGCTCCAGGCCAAGAACCGCACCGAGCTCGCCTATCTGGTCAACACCAATGGCGTGGTGTCCTGGGCGCCCCAGCTCGGCGGGGCCTGGTTCCACGCGCGTCCCTCCGCCGAGCCCGCGAGCGCCGCGCAGCCACCGGCCCCGCCGCAGACCTCCTGACGCGGGGCCGGGCACCGCCTCGCCCGCATCCGGAGGATCGAGCCCGCCCATGGAGGGCCGCGGCTGCGTCCGAAGCTCCGGAGGCCGTTCAGGCCGATGCGGTCGTTCCCCGCAAGGCCTGCTCCGCGGCCAGGAAGGCCTCGACCTCGGCGGGCATCGGCTGCGCCTCGGCCGCGATGCCGATCGCCGCGAGCAGGTTCCGCATCGGTACGTAGCTGCGCCGCCGACGGTCGTAGAGCCCCGCCTGCACCAGGGCGATGGCCGCGACCGTGCCGGTCTTCCGGATCACCAAGCGGTGCTCGATGACGAAGCGGGCTTCGTCCCAATGCGCCAGTCGGGTCTCCAGGTCGAAGGCCTGGAACGGCCGGAGCTCGCGGCGGAACCGGATCTGGCCGGCGCTCACCACCGGGGTCCAGCGCCGGCGCAGCACCGAGCGCCACAGGCCGGAGGCGAGCATGAGATCGGCCCGGCCGAGATCCATCAGGGTCCAGTAGCGCCCGTTGTTCATGTGCAGCGACGTGTCGAGGTCGTGGGGCCAGACCCGGAAGCCGAGGCGGGAGACTCCGAAGGGCAGGGCGAGTCGCGGCCGCCGCCACGCGGTCGCGACGAGCCAGAGGAGACGCAGCCAGAGGTTCATGGGGGTCCTGGATCGGGGCTATCGGCACGTCCGGATTGGCAGAACCCCGGCGCCTGCGCCAGCCTCCGGCACCGCCGGGAACCGCGCCGTCGAAACGGGGATCGCTCAATGGGCGCCGCCGCGTGGGCGCCGCTTCGACGCAACCGGGGCGGGCTCGGACGCTCCGCCGACGCCTATTCTCGGCCCTTGGGCAGCTATTCCGCAACATCGCGTTCCGGAGCATCCATGCGTCATCGCCGATCTCGTCACAGCCTCGCCGCGTTCTTCGCGACGCTCGCTCACGTCGCACGAGCGGGCGCCCCCCCTCGCCATCGACGGCGGTGCCCCGGCGGCCCGGTGGTCTGGGGCGTCGACAGCGCGGTCCTGACCTCGCGACCCCCGTGCGGGCGGTTGGTCGTGGTCGCGCCGGCGCTCCCGAACCCGTAGGTGGCCGGCCCTCCGGAGATGCGCTGGCGGCAGGCCCGACGGCGGACGAGGGTCGGCTCCTCGAGCAGCTGGGGCCCTTCGCTGCCCCTGGAGCGCGAAGGCGAGGCGCTGCTGCGCCCGCGCGAGCGGGAGGAGTCCCGGCGCAGGTCCCTCGGCTCCCTGTCCCGGCGCCGAGGGAGACGCCGCTCCGGGCCGAAAGCCGTCGCCGGGCTGGTCCATCGCGCCCTTCGGCGCTGTAGTCTCGCCGGGGCCTTCGGCGCGACGCGCGCCGGTCGGGGCCGGTGAGAGGGATGGACATGCTGGCCCCGACGCTCCTGCGGCGCCTCGATCCGACGACGCTGCGCCTGTTCGTGGCGATGTGCGAGGACGGCACCCTGACCCAGGCGGCCCGGCGTGCGGCGATCGCCCCGTCCGCCGTCAGCAAGCGCCTGGTCGAGCTGGAGCAGAGCCTGGGCGTCCAGCTGATGACGCGCCAGGCCCGGGGCATGGTCATGACTCCGGCCGGCGAGACCCTGCTCCATCACGCCCGGCGCATGCTGCACGACGTCGAGCAGATCGTGGTGGAGCTCGCCGAGCACGCCAAGGGCGTCCGGGGCATCGTGCGGATGTTCGCCAACCTGTCGGCCATCGTGCAATTCCTTCCCGAGGACCTGCGCGCCTTCCTGGCGCGCCAGGAGACCATCAAGATCAGCCTGGAGGAGCGCCCGAGCGGCGGCGTGGTGGCCGGTGTCGAGGCGGGTCTGGCCGAGCTCGGCATCTGTTCCGGGAGCATCCCGGCCCGGGATCTGCACAGCGTGCTCTACCGCCGCGACAGCCTCGTCGTCGTCATGCGGCCCGACCACCCCCTGGCGGATCGCCCCGCGCTCGCCTTCCGCGAGACCCTCGACCACGACTTCGTCGGGCTCCACGCTGAGAGCTCGATCTATGCCAGCGTGCGCGGCGAGGCCCAGAGCATCGGCCGTCCCTTGCGCCTGCGCGTCCACGTGCCGGGCTTCGATGCGGTCCTGCGCATGGCCCAGGCCGATATGGGACTCGGCGTGGTGCCGCTCGGGGTCTTCGCCCTCCTCGGAAAGGCCATGGACCTCGCCGCGATCCCCCTCACCGACCCCTGGGCGCAGCGTGAGCTGCGCATCGTCACCCGTCCCGGCGCGCTCTCCCCGGCGGCGAGTCTCCTCGTCGCCAGCCTCACCGCCGACGCGGCCTGAAACCCGCGGCCGTTCTCCGGACGCGAACGGTCATGGCCGAAAGACGGTTGGCCCTCGTCCGCCCTTCGCGGGTATCGATGGGGCAACAGGACGATGGCCGAAGACCATCGCCGACACATCCCGGAGGAATCGTTCATGCCGGAGGAATCGTTCATGGCCGGACCGCTCGCCGGAATCCGCGTTCTCGAACTCGGACAGCTCATCGCCGCCCCCTTCGCCGCCCGCCTCATGGCGGAATTCGGCGCCGAGGTGATCAAGGTCGAGGCGCCGGGGGAGGGCGATCCCCTGCGCAAGTGGCGCAAGCTGCACGAGGGCACCTCGCTCTGGTGGTACCTCCAGTCCCGCAACAAGAAGTCCATCGCCGTCGACCTGAAATCGCCGGAGGGCGCCGACGTGGTGCGCGCCCTGGCCACCAGCGCCGACGTGGTGATCGAGAACTTCCGGCCCGGGGGCCTGGAGAAGCTCGGGCTCGGCTGGGCGGACCTCTCCGCCCTCAACCCCAACCTCGTCATGGTCCGCATCTCCGGCTACGGCCAGACCGGACCCTACCGCGACCGTCCGGGCTTCGGCGCCATCGGCGAGGCGATGGGCGGCCTGCGCTTCACCACCGGCGACCCGGACAGCCCGCCGGCCCGCGTCGGCGTCAGCATCGGCGACACCCTGGCCTCCCTGCACGGCGTCATCGGGGCGCTGATGTCGCTCCTCCACGTCAAGACCGCCGGCGGCAAGGGCCAGGTCATCGACGTCTCCCTGGTGGAGAGCGTGTTCAACGTCATGGAGAGCCTCGTCCCCGAATACGACCTCCTCGGAGAGGTCCGTACCCGGACGGGCGGCGCCCTGCCGGGCATCACGCCCTCGAACACCTACCCGACCCAGGACGGCGGCTACGTCGTCATCGCGGGCAACAGCGACCCGATCTTCCGGCGCCTGATGCAGGCGATCGGCCGGCCCGACCTCGCCGACGACCCGGCCCTGCGCAGCAACGACGGCCGCTCGGCCCAGGCCGCGAGGCTCGACGCGGCCATCGCGGCGTGGTCGGGGTCGCACAGCATCGCGGAGGCGCTAGCGGCCCTCGAGGCGGCGCAGGTCCCCGCCGGGCGGATCTACTCGGTGGCCGACATCGTCGCCGACCCGCACTACCAGGCCCGCGACATGATCCTGGCGACCGAGCTGCCCGGCGGCACCGCGGTGAAGATGCCCGGCATCGTGCCCAAGCTCTCGGGCACGCCCGGTGAGGTGCGCTGGTCCGGACCGGCGCTCGGCGCCCATACCGACGCCGTGCTGGCGGATCTGGGCTACGACGCGGCGGCGATCGCGGCCCTGCGGAACACGGGAGCGGTGGCATGAGCCGCAACATGGGCGACGACGCGCCCCTGATCGTCCAAGAGGTCGCGCCCCGCGACGGCCTGCAGATCGAGCCCGCCTTCGTCGAGACCGCCGACAAGGTCGCGCTGATCGACGCCCTCTCGGCCGCGGGCTTCAGCCGGATCGAGGCGACCTCGTTCGTCTCGCCCAAGGCCGTCCCGGCCCTGCGCGACGCCGCCGAGGTGCTGGCGCGGATCACGCGGCGGCCGGGCACGCTCTACGTCGCCCTGGTGCCGAATCTGAAGGGTGCCGAGCGGGCGCTCGCGGCCCGCGCCGACGAGCTCAACCTCGTGATGTCGGCGAGCGAGACCCACAACCGCGCCAATATGGGCTTGACCCGCGAGGCTTCCCTCGACGCCTTCGCCCGCATCGTCGCGGCGGCCGAAGGCACCGGGGTGCGCCTCAACGCCACCGTGGCCACCGCCTTCGGCTGCCCCTTCGAGGGCGCGCAGCCGCCGGAGCGGGTCCTCGGCATCGTCGAGCGCTACCGCACCCTCGGGATCGACGGCATCACCCTGGCCGACACCACCGGGATGGCCAATCCGCGCCAGGTCGGCACCCTCGTGACCCGTGCCCTCCGGATCGTCCCCGCGGAGGCGCTGACGCTCCATTTCCACAACACCCGCGGCCTCGGCCTCGCCAACGTGCTGGCGGCGCGGGCGGCCGGCGCCCAACGCTTCGACGCGGCCCTCGGCGGCCTCGGGGGCTGCCCCTTCGCCCCGGGCGCCACCGGCAACATCTGCACCGAGGACCTCGTCAGCATGGCCCACGAGATGGGCATTCCCACCGGCCTCGACCTCGACGCGCTGATCGCCCTCGCGCGCGGGCTGCCCGCCCTCGTCGGGCACTCCGTCCCGGGGCAGGTGGCCCAGGCCGGCCGCCCCGGCGAGCTCCACCCGCCGCCGCCCGGGATCGCGGCCTGACGCGCGGCCTCGGCCCGAGGTCGCCCGAACACAAGAGACCGCCCGAATCTGCAAGATCGCCCGACCAAGGGCGGCGCGCCCCATCGAGACGCCTCCAGGGAGAGACCCCATGACCCTCGCCGCCCCGGCCGCCCTCGGCGTGCCCGCAGAGACCAGCGAAGCCGCCACCTACCGGAAGATCGCCTGGCGGCTGATGCCGCTGATCATGGTCTGCTACCTGTTCGCCTTCTTCGACCGCATCAACATCAGCTTCGCCAAGTTCCAGCTCCAGAGCGACCTCGGCTTCAGCAACACCGCCTACGGCCTCGGCGCGAGCCTGTTCGTGGTCGGCTACGTCATCTTCGAGGTGCCCTCGAACCTGATCCTGTACCGGGTCGGCGCACGGCGCTGGATCGCCCGGATCATGATCTCCTGGGGGCTCGCCACCGCCGCCATGGTGTTCATCACCCAGGAATGGCACTTCTACGCCCTGCGCTTCCTGATCGGCGCCATGGAGGCGGGCTTCGCCCCCGGCATCCTCTACTACCTCACCCTGTGGTTCCCGGCCTCGCGGCGGGGGCGCATCACCTCGATGCTGTTCGTGGCCTCGGCCTTCTCGGGCATCTTCGGCGCCCCGTTCTCGGGCCTGATCCTGACCTCGCTCAACGGCGTCGCGGGACTGGCCGGCTGGCAATGGCTGTTCCTCGCCGGCGGCCTGCCCTGCCTGCTCCTCGGCGCCTTGGTGATGAGCCGCTTCGACGACCGCGTCACCGATGCCCGCTGGCTCACCGAATCCGAGAAGACCCTGGTGGCGAGCCAGATCGCCGAGGCCAATCGCGGCATCGGCGACCACTCGCTCCTGGGTGCCATCCGCAGCCCCGGCTTCCTCAAGGTCGGGCTGATCTACTTCCTGCTCCAGATCGGCTCCTACGGCCTGAACTTCTGGGGGCCGGACCTGATCCGCACCGCGAGCGGCGCCAGCACCGGGACGGTCGGGCTCCTGGCGGCCTTGCCCTACATCTGCGGGGCGATCAGCATGGTGGCGATCGGGCGGCTGTCCGACGCCTCCGGCAACCGGCCGAAATTCGTGGCCGGCCTCGCCATCGCGGCGGCCCTGGGCTTCTTCGGCGCCGGCCTGTTCGACCGGCAGATCGTGCCGCTGATGCTGGCCCTCTGCCTGGTCGGGACCGGGATCGTCGCCTCGATCCCCACCTTCTGGACCCTGCCGCCGAAGCTGGTCACCGGCGTCGGCGCCGCCGGCGGCATCGCCCTCATCAACACCCTCGGGCAGTTCGGCGGCATCGTCAGCCCGGTGATGGTGGGCTGGGTGAAGGATCTCACCGGATCGACCACCCCGGCCATCTGGGTGATCGCCGGCCTGTGCCTGACCGCCGCCGCGATCAGCCTGTTCGCCCTGCCGGCCCAGCTGCGCCGCAGCGACCGCCTCGACTGACCCGTCGGGGCGCCCCTGGTCGGGGGCGCCCCGCCTCGCCTCAGGCGTGGGGGAGGGGCAGGGGCGCCTCGTCCGTCGCACCGACGAAGCGGCCGAAGACCCGGCCGAGGACGGCACCGAGGCTGTCCATCAGCAGGAACACCGCCGGCACGAAGACCAACGAGAGCAGGGTCGAGACGATCAGGCCCGAGATCACCGCCACGGCCATCGGCGCCCGGAACTCGCCGCCGACGCCGAGCGCCATGGCCGAGGGCACCATGCCGGCCGCCATGGCGATGGTGGTCATCACGATGGGCCGCGCCCGCTTGCGGCCCGCATCCACGATGGCGGTGACCCGGTCGACGCCGCGGGCCATCTCCTCGACGGCGAAATCGACGAGCATGATGGCGTTCTTCGTCACCAGCCCCATCAGCATCAGGATGCCGATCACCACCGGCATCGAGATCGGCATGTTCAGGATCAGCAGGCCGAGGATCGCGCCGCCGATGGAGAGCGGCAGCGAGAACAGGATGGTGAGCGGCTGCAGGAACGAGCCGAACAGCAGCACCAGCACGGCGTAGACCATCATGATCCCGGCCCCCATCGCCATGAGGAAGCCGGAGAACACCTCGGCCATGATCTCGGCGTCGCCGGTCTGCCGGATGGTGACGCCCGGCGGCAGATTCTTCGCGGTCGGGGTCTCCAGCGCCTGGGCGATGAGGGAGCCGAGCGCGTCGGAGCCCTCCATGTTGGCCTCCACGGCCACGCGCACCACGCGGTCGTAGCGCTCGATGGCGCCGGGCCCCTGGTCGAGCTCGATGTCGGCGACGGCCGCGAGCGGCACGGCGGCGCCGTTCTTGGCCGGCACCTTGAGGTTCTCGAGGCGCGAGACCGCGCCCCGCGCACTCTCGGGCAGCTGCACCCGGATCGGCACTTGGCGGTCGGGCGCGTTGAACTTCGCGAGATTCAGGCCGATGTCGCCGATGGTGCCGACCCGCACGGTCTCGGCGATGGCGTCGGTGGAGACGCCGAGATCGGCGGCGGCAGCCTCCTTCGGCCGGATGCGGACCTCGGTGCGGTTGAGGGGCGCCGTCGACATCACGGAGACGAGGTGGGGAATCGCCGCCATGTCGCGCTGAAGCCGGGCGGCGACCTCCGTGACCACGTCGACGTCGGGGCCGCCGACGACGAGGGCGAGGTCGCGCTGGCCGCCGTCGCGCAGCGTCCAGGAGCGGATGTCGGGCTCCTCCGCGAGCAGGCCGGCGATCTCGGTCTCGATGGCGGCCTGCTTGCGGCCGCGCTGGCTCTTCGGCGTCAGGTTGACGATGAGGGTGGCGAGCCGGGTCTCCTTCTTGCCGCCGGCCTGCCGGCCGCCATCGACGAAGACCGAGACCACCTCGGGCAGGGCCCGGATGCGGGCCACCACCCGGTCGGACACCGCCACGGTGTCGGGGAGCCGCGCGCCCGGCGCGAGCTCGACCATGAACAGCGTGCGGGCATTGTCCTGCTTGGGCACGAACCCCGAGGGCAGCAGACCGGTGGAGGCGAGCGAGCCGGCGAACAGCGCGAGGCCCACGATCAGCGTGACGACGCGGTGGCGCACCGACCAGCCGACGAGGCGGCCATAGGCGCGCATCACCGGCCCCTCGCGCGTCTCCTCATGGCCGTGGTCGCGCAGGAAGTAGGCCGCCAGCAGCGGCGTGATCAGGCGCGCCACCAGGAGCGACATGAACACCGAGACCGCGATGGTCAGACCGAACTGCATGAAGTAGCGGCCCGCGATGCCGCCCATGAACGAGACCGGCGCGAACACCGCGATCAGGGTCGCGGTGATGGCGATGACGGCGAGCCCGATCTCGTCGGCGCCCTCGATGGACGCACGGTAGGGCGATTTGCCGAGCCGCATGTGTCGGACGATGTTCTCGATCTCCACGATGGCATCGTCGACGAGGATGCCCGTCACCAGCGTGATGGCGAGCAGGCTGATCCCGTTGAGGGTGAAGCCCATGGCGTCCATCGCCCAGAAGGTCGGGAAGACCGAGAGCGGGAGGGCGATGGCGGCGATCAGCGTCGCGCGCCAGTCGCGCAGGAACAGGAAGACCACCAACACGGCGAGCGCCGCCCCCTCGATCAGGGTGTGCATCGCCGAATCGTAGGAGCCGATGGTGGCCGCCACCGAGGAGTCGATGGTCTCGAACCGGATGTCGGGAAAGGCGGTCTTGAACTCGGCGATCCGCTTCTCGACGCCGGCCGCGACCTCGGCATCGCTGGCGCCGGAGCCGCGCGAGACCGCGAAGGCCACCACCGGCTCGCCGTTGAAGCGCGCGAAGGTGCGCGGCTCCTCGATGGAATCCTCCAGGGTCGCCAGCTCGTCGAGGCGGACCTTGCGGCCACCGGGGAGCACGATGGAGGTGGCCTTGAGGTCGCGCAGCGAGCGCGAGGCGGCCAGCGTCCGGATCGACTGCTCGCGCCCACCGACCTCGCCGCGCCCGCCCGCCATGTCGGCGGAGGTCAGGCGCAGCTGCCGGTTCACGTCGGCCGCGGTGATGCCCAGTGCCAGCAGGCGGTCGGGGAGCAGGGTGACGCGCATCTCGCGGGCGACGCCGCCGACCCGCTCGACGCCGCCGACGCCCTTCACGCCCTGGAGGGAGCGCGCGACCTTGTCCTCCACGAACCAGGACAATTCGGCCGGCGTCATGCCGGGCGACTTCACGCCGTAGATCAGGATCGGCAGGCCGGTGATCTCGACGCGCTGGATCACCGGCTCGTCGATGGTGCGGGGCAGGTTGATGCGGATCTTCGAGACCGCGTCCTTGACGTCGTTGACGGCCCGGTCGGTGTTCACCTCCAGGCGGAACTCCACCGTGGTGACGGAGGAGCCTTCCGTGATCGCCGAGGTGATGTGCTTGACCCCGCGCACGCCGGCGATCGAATCCTCGACCCACTTCGTGACCTGGGTCTGGAGCTCGGCGGGAGCCGACCCGCTCTGCGTGATCGTCACCGAGACGATCGGCACGTCGACATTGGGCATCCGCGTGACCGCGAGGCTGCGGAAGCTGACGAGGCCGAGCACGATCAGCACCAGGAACAGCACGAGGGGCGCGATCGGGTGGCGGATCGCCCAGGCGGAGATGTTCAGGCGCATGCGGCGACTCGGTGAAGCCTTGTTCTCAGGAGGCGAGGCGGCACCCGGTCAGGGCGTGCCGGCCTCGGCGGTCTCGCGCGGGGAGGGGGCGGCGGCCACGGCCGGCTCCGGCACGGCCAATGCCACCGGGCGGACCCGGTCGCCGTCGCGCAGGAAGCTGCCGGCGCGCGCCACCACCCGCTCGCCGTCGGCGAGGCCGGCGCGGATCTCGATGTCGTCCTCGTCGGACAGGCCGGTGCGGACCTCGCGGGCCTCGACCACGTCGTCGGCGACCACGAGGACGGAGCTGCGCTTGCCCCCGCCGTAGAGCACGGAGGCCTGCGGCACGGTCACGCCGCGGGTGCGGGCGAGTTCGACGGCGCCCCGCGCGAAGGTGCCGATGCGCAGGCGCGGGTCCGGCTCCAGGCGGATGCGGACCTTGCCGAGGCGGGTCGCGCGGTCGACCTCCGGATAGACGGTCCGTACGCTGCCGGTCAGGCGAACGCCGTCGCCGAGGTCGATCCAGGCCGGGGCGTTCTCGCGCAGCTGCGGCAGCTTGGTCTCGATGACCTCGCCTTCGAGTTCGATCTCGCCCCGGGCGATCAGGCGGAACAGGGGCTCGGCCGAGGCCGAGGCGGCCAAGCCCACGCGGGCGGTGCGGCGGCTGACGATGCCGGCCTCCGGCGCGCGGATCTCGGTGCGGGCGAGACGCAGGTTCAGTTCCTCCAGGACGGCCCGGGCCTGGGCGAGGTCGGCCCGGGCGATGCGCAGGCCGTTGCGGGCGAAGGCGAGCTTGCCCTCGGCCTGGCGCAGGCTGGCGGTGCGGCCCTCCATGACGGCCGCGGTGGCGTTTCCGGTCTTCAGGAGCTGTTGGGCCCGCTCATAGGAGAGGCGCGCCTCGGTCTCGGCGGCCTCCGCCTGCTCGATGCTGCTCTGGGCCTGCGGCACGGCGGCCTCGGCCTTCTCCACCAGTGCCGCCTGCTGGGCGAGCTGGCGGTCGATCAGGTCGCGCGAGAGGCGGGCGAGCACCTGGCCGCGGGCCACCCGCGCGCCTTCCTCGACCAGCACCTCGGTGACCCGGTAGCCCTCGATCTCGGGCGTCACCAGGATCTCGTCGCGCGGGACCAGGGTGCCGGTGACGACCACCGACTCGACGATCTCCCGCCGCTTGGCATCGACCACGCTGATCGTCGGCACGAGATCGGCTTTCGCCGGCGCCGGGGCGGGGCTCGCCAGCACCGGCGGGGCCGGCAGCCCAAGGGCGAGGGCCAGCAGGGCCGTTCCGAGGACGAAGCGCGGATCGGTCATCGATGGAACTCCGGGGCGGCCTCGGGGATGGCGGGAAGCCGGCCGTCGAGCCCGGCTTCGATGAGGGCGCGGATCTGCGCGACGGCGCCGGCCATGTCGAAATCCGGCAGGATCGCCCGGCTGGCGACGACCCCGGTCATCTGGGGCGCCAGCAGGGCGTAGAGGGCTGCAGGCTCGCAGGCGGGCGACGTGGCGAGCGCCGCGAACGTATCCTCGAACCAAGTCCGGGTTTCCGTTTCCGAAGCCTCGGTCAGATCCGCAATGGCCGGATTGCGGGTTCCTTCCGACCAGATTTCCAGGCGCAGGATCGCCTCGTCCCGGGTGAGGGTGCCGAAATACTGCTCCAGGACCCCGAACAGCGCGCTGCGCCGGTCGCCCTCGCGCTGCAATTGCGTGACGAGGAGGGCGCCCCCCTCGCGCTCGCGCTGCACGAGGCCCATCACCAGGGCCTCCTTGGAGCGGAAGTAATGGTAGAAGTTGCCCGCCGTCATGCCGGCCTCGCGGGCGAGGTCCTGCATCGTTGTCCGGTGGAACCCGTGGCGCACGAAACAGGCGCTGGCAGCGTCGAGGATCTGTTCCCGGCGCGCGGCCTGGCTGGCGCGGGCGTCGATGAGGCTGCCGACCGGCGAGGCCATCGTCAGGAGACCTTTCCATCCGACGCCGGCGCGACCACCCGGCAGGCGGCGATCACGGCGTCCGCGTCGGCGCAGAGGCGGGCCTGCCAGCCCACCGAACCGTTGCCGGTCCAGGCGATCAGGGCGGCCCAGCCGAGCACCAGCACGGCCCCGAGCAGCAGGTGCTCCGGCGCCCAAAGGGCCCGCGCCTTCCGCACCAGCGCCTGGAACGGTACATCCTCGTGGGTGCGCTGCATGGCATCCTCCAACCGACCCCATCATCGTATTGAACGTTCATTCACTGGTCAATGAGCGTTCATTCTCGGGGTGCGCAGGAGCACGGCAGTGCGGCCGTGGCGCCACAGGGCCAGCCTCAGAGCGGCGCCGACGTGTCAACGTGAAGCAAGCCGGAATCGGAACGGCCGAGGGCGACAGGGGTTCGAGCAGACCCCCAGTGGAGGACCCGGTCGGCCCGGTCCGGATGTTCGCGACACGCAGGCCTCGGCTCGCCGCGTCGCGCCCGGCCCCAGCCGGCGTCGTCCGCTCCCCATCCGAGGCCGTCCTCACCGTGTTGAAGCCCTTTCCCCGCGCGGGCGGTCCCGTCACCCGTATCGACGGATTTCTCCCGATCGAGGGCTACGCGGCCATCGGCGAGGGCCGCTCGGTGGCGCTCTCGGGCGCCGACGGTTCCATCGACTGGTGGTGCTGCCCCAACCTCGATTCGCCGCCGCTGTTCGACCGCCTGCTCAGCCCGGAGGAGGGCGGCTACTTCGCGATCACGCCGGAGGAGCCCTTCACGGCCGAGATCGGCTACCGCGACGGCAGCAACGTCCACGAGACCGTCTTCACCACGAAGACGGGACGGGCACGCCTCACCGAGAGCCTGAACAGCGGCCCGGCCGGGCGCCTGCCCTGGGCGGAACTCGCCCGCCGGATCGAGGGGCTGGAGGGCCACGTGCGCTTCCGGGTCGCGCTGGTGTTCGGCACGCGGGGCGACACCGCCGCCCCTTACCTCTCGGGCAACAGCAATGGCACCGCCTTCCACGTCGCCGGCATGATGGGCCTGTTCCGCACCAGCGACGGCGTCCGGATCGAGACCGAGAACGATCACGCCATCGCGGGCTTCGTCGAGGTGCGGGCGGGCCAGCGGGAGATCGTCGCCATCGTGGCGGCCGAGAACCAGCCCCTGGTGGTGGCACCGATCGACGAGATCGACGGGCGCATCGACGTGTCGTGCCAGGAATGGCGGGACTGGACCGAGCGTCTCGCCTATCGAGGCCGCTACGCCGAGCCCGTCGAGCGCAGCGCCCTGGCGCTGAAGCTGCTGCTCTACTCGCCCACCGGCGCCATCGCGGCGGCGGCCACCAGCTCCCTGCCCGAGGGCATCGGCGGCTCCAAGAACTACGATTACCGCTACGCCTGGATCCGCGATGCCGGCTACGTCATCAAGGCCTTCCTGCGCCTCGGCGCGCAGGCCGAGGCCAACGCGGCCCTGTCCTGGCTGATGCGCCACATCGGCGAGCACGGGGCGCAGGTGCTCTACACCCTCGACGGCGGGTGCGTGCCCGGCGAGCGGGACATCGACCTGCCGGGCTATCGCGGCTCGCGCCCCGTGCGCACCGGCAACGCCGCCACGAGCCAGCACCAGCACGGCATCTACGGCGACATCTTCGAGACCGCCGAGCGCTTCGTCGCCGACGGCAACATGCTCGACCTACGCACCGGGGCGCTCCTCGCCCAGCTCGCCGACCAATGCGCCGAATCCTGGAAGCTCAAGGATGCGGGCATCTGGGAGCTTCCGGATGCCGAGCACTATACGGGCTCCAAGATCAGCTGCTGGCAGGCGCTGGCCCGGGCGGTGGAACTCGCCGATGGCGGACATCTGCCGGGCACGTGCCGCGAGCGCTGGGCCCGCGCCCGCGACCGGGTCGCGGAGTGGATCGACCGGAACTGCTGGTCGGAGGCGAAGCAATCCTACGTGATGCATCCCGGCACCGAGAAGCTCGACGCCTCCCTGGCGCTGGCCGTGCGCTTCCGGTTCGGCAACCCCGAGCGCCTCGCGGCCACCTGCCGGGCCATCGACCGGGAGCTGGGGCGCGGCCCCTACCACTACCGCTACACGGGCGCCGAGGCGGAGGAGGGCTGCTTCCTCGCCTGCACGTTCTGGCTCGTGGAGGCCAAGGCCCTTCTCGGTGAGCCGGAGGAGGCGCAGGCGGCGTTCGAGGCCCTGGTGAAGGCCCTCGACCGGAATTCCGGCACCTATTCGGAGATGGCCGACCCGGCGACCGGCGCCTATCTCGGCAACCTGCCGCAGGGCCTGACCCACCTCGCCCTGATCCAAGCCGCCGCCACCCTGTCGGGCCTCAGCCTCTGAGGCTGCGGCATTCGGCGGGAGCATCGGTCGCAGATCCGACCCCCACCCTGCCGCGTTGCCGGAGACCACAAGAGGAGACGGCAGCATGGCCAAGGCCACGGACAAGACGACGGACGTGACGACCTACACCCTCAAGCAGGCCCTGGCGGCCCGGGTCGACGATCACGTGGAGATCGCGGTCGAGGCCGAGGACGGCACCCGGTTCAAGATCCGGGCGACCTCCGACCAGCTCGATGCCCTCACGGGCGACCTCGAGACCATCCTTGAGGCCGACGACGCGGACGCCTGACGACGTCCGGGACCCGCCACCCGGCGGGTCCCTTCCGCGCGAAGACAACCGCCGAAGACCAGCCCCGAAGACAGCCCCGGAAGGCCCTCAAGCCGATGAGCATCGATCCCCGCGACGCCGGCCCGCGGCCGCCCTTCCCCGGCGACCAGCAGCAGGAGCGGCCGGGCCTGACCTCGCGGATGCGTCCGGCCCCCGACCACGGCGAGACGAGCTACGTCGGCAAGGGACTCCTCACCGACCGGGTCGCCCTGGTGACCGGCGGCGATTCCGGCATCGGCCGGGCGGTGGCCATCGCGTATGCCCGCGAGGGCGCCGACGTGGCGATCTCGTATCTGCCGGTCGAGCAGTCCGATGCCGAGCACACCGCCGAATGGGTGCGCAGGGCGGGCCGGCGCGTCCTGCTCCTGCCCGGCGACCTGCGTGACCCGGCCCATTGCCGCGACCTCGTCGCGCGGACCGTGTCCGAACTCGGCGGCCTCGACATCCTCGTGAACAACGCCGCCGCGCAGGTGGTCAACGAGGATCTCGACGACGTGACGCCGGAGGACCTCGAGGGGTCGTTCCGCGCGAACGTCTTCGCGATGCTCTACCTCGCCCAGGCGGCCGTGCCGCACATGAAGCCGGGCTCGGCCATCGTGAACTCCACGAGCCAGCAGGCCAAGGTCGCCGACAAGACCATGCTGGTCTACGCCTCCACCAAGGGCGCCATCGCGAGCCTGACCATCGGCCTGTCCAACCTGCTGGCGCCCAAGGGCATCCGGGTGAACTGCGTCGCCCCTGGCCCGGTCTGGACCCCGATCCAGCCCATCGTGAAGAGCCCCGAGCAGATCGAATCCCTCGGCGCGGACACGCCGCTGGGCCGTGCCGGCCAGCCGGCCGAACTCGCCCCCGCCTACGTGCTCCTCGCCTCGCGCGAGGGCAGCTACATGACCGGGGCGCTGGTGCCGGTCACGGGCGGGACGCCGATGTATTGATGAAACCCACGCCCGTGGCCGGGGCAACAGCCTCGACCCATCGCCGCTGAGACGTGCCGATCGCTTAGCGCCCAGCCTTCAGGAACGCCTCGGCGCTGCGCAGGCTCAACGCCATGATCGTCAAGGCCGGGTTGGCGGCGAGCGAGCTCGGGAAGGTGGAGCCGTCGCAGACCCAGAGGTTCGGGACCTCGAAGGTTCGGCCGAACGGATCGACCACCGCGGTGTCGCCGTCGCGGCCCATGCGGCAGGTGCCGATGGTGTGGGCGACGCGCTCCAGGGTCCACAGGTCCGTGGCCCCGGCCGCCTCCCAGACCCGGTTCAGGAACCGGGTCGCGTGGGCGTTGAGGCGTTCCTCGTTCCGGCTGTAGCCGAAGCTGATCGCGGCCTTGCGCATGCCCAGCGCATCGACCTCGTCGGAGAGCGTCAGCACGTTTGCGTTGCAGGGCAGGGTCTCGCCGTTGATGCCGATGCCGGCCATGTGGTTGTAGCGGGCGAGCTGGTCGGCCAGGGCCCGGCCCCAGAGCTTGCGGCCCCGCGCCAGGGAATTGGCGAAGGTGAGCGGCACCACGCCGAGGCTCTGGACGAGGTAGCCGCCGGCGAAGTCCGCGTCGGCCGGCCGGATCATGTCCTCGGTGATCAGCGAGGAGGGATAGCCCTTGTTCATCCGCATCTCGGGCTCGAAGGTGCCCCAGACCTGGGTGGCGACGTGCCCCATGTAGTTGCGCCCGACCTGGCCGCTGCCGTTGGCGAGGTCGAGATGCAGCAGGAGGCGCGCGGATTCCACCGAGCCGGCGCAGAGGAAGACGTTGCGGCAGGGCTGGCGACGATCGATGCCGCCCTGGCGGTAGATGACCGCCGTCACCCGGCCGTCCTTCGCGCGCTCGATGCCGTGGACCCGGGCCTCGGCCCGGATCTCGGCCCCGTGATGGACGGCGAGGGGCAGGTAGGTGACGTCCATGCTGGTCTTGGCGCCGGTGCGGCAACCCTGATGGCAGTAGCCGCAATTGATGCAGCCGGGCCGGGTCGGACCGTGCTCCTGGGCGAAGGCGCGCGAGACCACGGCCGCCGGCGCGTCGGCGCAGCGTACGCCGAGGGTCGCGCAGGCGCTCGCCATGGCCTGGGCCGGGGCGTTGCGGGCGACGGGACCCAAGGGATAGGCGCGGGTCTCGTCCCAAGGATAGGCGGCCGGGCCGGAGACACCGATGAAGGCCTCGACGCGCTCGTAGAACGGCAGCAGCTCGGCATAGTCCAGGGGCCAGTCGACGCCCTCGCCGGTCTCGGTGTGGAGGCGCAGGTCCCGGGCGTCGGCCCGGGGCGTGAAGGCGCCCCAGTGCAGGGTCGAGCCACCGACGCCGGTGCCGCTGTTGTTGCCGCCGAAGGCCTCGGGCGTCGAGCCGCCGCTGAGCCGCTCCTCGGTCCAGTAGATCTCGTCGGCCAGGGTCTCGTCGAAGGCGAATCCCTTCGGGTCGAAGTTCGGCCCCGCCTCCAGGGCGACGCAGGAGAGACCCGCCTGGGCGAGGCGCGCCAACAAGGGCGCGCCGCCGGCGCCGGTGCCGATCACCACCGCGTCGACGGTCTCGGAGGTTGCGTGGCGACGCATCGCGTCGAGGTTCATCGGGCGGTCTCCACGGGGCCGTTCGGTTCCCAGGCCTCACGTCGGCCGATGCCGACCGCGTGGAAGCCGGGCAGGGGGTCGGTGTCGCCGCCGGCGCCGATGCCGCTGAAGTTCATGCGGGCCAATGCGACGGGGTGGGCGAGGTAGGTGCGGGCCACGTCCGCGCGCAGATCCTCGAACCAGAAGCCCATCTGCTCCGCGTCGAGGTCGCCGGAGACCGCACCGCTCTCCAGGCTTCCGAGCATCGCATCCTGCGCCTCGGCCGCGAGGGCGACGAAGGGCGCGTCGTGCGCGGCGCGGGCGGCGGCGTCCAGGGTCCTGAGGGCGCGCCGGTAGGCTTCCGGGTCGGGGGGAAGCCGGGCGAAGCGCCAGCCGTCCCCCGCCCCGCTCGCCAGGCGCGCGTCGATGCGGGCCGCCAAATCGATGGTCCCTGCGCCGTCCTGCGGCAGCACCCGGGCGCAGGCGGCCCGCAGGATGGCGAGGCCGACGGGATCGAGGGCTCGGGGCCGGTAGGCCGGGTCGTCCGGCTCGGCCCGCTGCAGCAGGGCCGTGCGCAGGCGGGCGTTCACGCGGTCCGACCGGATCAGGGCCGCATAGGCGTCCGGGAGCGAGGGAGCCTCGGCTCCCGTCGCGATCGCTCCGGCCGCGAGGCTCCGCACCGCCTCGGCCACCGCCTCGGGGCGCTCCAGGGGAATGAGGTGCCCGGTCTCGGCCAGGGGCACGAGGCGGTGATGAGCGAGATGCGGCGCCGTCAGCGCGGCCTGGGCCGCCGGGCCGAGATCGGCATCCTCGGTCCCCGCCAGGATGATCGCGGGGCTGCGCAGCACGCCGATCCGGGCGCACCAATCCTCGCGGCTGCCCGAGGTGAGCCAGAGCGTCCAGGCCGCGGGACCGGCGCGCAGGACATCCGCCACCGTCCGGGCCATCCGATCCGGGTCGAGGGGCGCGGCGACGTTCGCGGTGACGAAGGCCTCGGCTTCCCGCTGCCGGGTCGCGGGATCGGCGTCGATCCAGGCGATCATGGCGGCGCGCCTTTCCTCGGCCATGGGCTCGGGGGAGGGCGGCGAGCCCGCCATGAGCACCAGTCCGGCCAGGCCTACGAGGCCGGATACGCCATCCTCCGCCTGGCGGGCCACCGCCAGGGCGACCTTGGCGCCCATGCTGTTGCCGGCCAGCATCCACCGGCCCGGCGCATCGGCACGGATCCGGGCGGCCACGCCGTCGGCCATCGCGGCGACGTCTCGTCCGGGAATGGCGCCGTCCGCGCCGAAGCCGGGCAGGTCGAGGGCGACGCAGGTCACCGCATCCGCGACGTGTTGCGACACCATCTCGAAAGTCCCGGCACTGCCGCCGAGGTAATGTAGGCAATATAAGATCGGGCGGTCGGATGATTTGATCGGCATAGGCCCGAAAGAGCGCGCCGCGTCGTCTCTTCAAGTCATCGGGGACGCGGCGTTCGGCAGCAGCCCGGGCGCGGAACGAACGCCTGCGCGGCTTGCGCGTCCGTCAGCGGGGCGCGGAGGCCTGCAGAGCCGCGAAGACGCGCAGGCTCGCCTCGAGATCGGCCGTGCCGACCTCCGCGAAGACCTCGGCGCGCAGCCGGGCGAGGTCGGCCTCCATGCGGGCGACCACGGCCGTGCCGGCGGGCGTCAGGCTGAGCACCTTCGCCCGGCGGTCGGTCGGATCCTCGCGGCGGATCGCGAGGCCGGCCTCGCAGAGCTGGTCGAGGAGGCGCACCAGCGACGGGCCCTCGATGCCGACGGCCTCCGCGAGGGCGTTCTGGCGCGGGGCGCCGTCGAGGCGGGCGATCATGATCAGCGGAACCGCCGTGGCGTCCGAGAGGCCGTGCGCCTCCATCACGGCGTTGGCAGCGCGGCGCCAGTGCCGACCCGTCAGCAGCAGCGTGTGCGTGTAGGCGAGGCGGAGCTGATCCAGGCTCCGGACAGGCGGCAATTCGGCAGGCGGCGGGTCCGCGGGCGGTTTTCGGGGCGACACGCACGAGGCTCCTGCGAGCACCGGCGCCTGGGCGGCCCGGCTCTCTTTTCGTTTGCGCATTATTAGGATGCAAGCCGTTTGATCGCAAGCGGACATCGTCGTATCAGGGCACCAGCACACGTCTCGTCGTCCGGCTGCCCCCGGCGGCCCGCGCCGTGGCTGGCGCCGCACCGGCCCTTGATTGATCCGACGAGACGTAAGTAAGGACTGACGATGAGCGCCCCCGACGACCTCTCCTTCGCCACGCAGCCGCATGCCTCGCCCGTCCCGCCGGAGCGTCGGGCCGAGCTCCTCGTCGATCCCGGTTTCGGGCGGGTGTTCACCGACCACATGGTGACGATCCGCTACGTCGATGGGCGCGGCTGGCACGATGCCCGCGTCGAGGCGCGCGCGCCGATCTCCCTCGATCCGGCGGCGGCGGTTCTGCACTACGCCCAGGAGATCTTCGAGGGGCTGAAGGCCTACCGCACCGCCGATGGCGGCGCCGCCCTGTTCCGGCCGGAGGCCAACGCCCTGCGCTTCCGGCGCTCGGCCGAGCGCCTGGCGATGCCGCCCCTGCCCGACGCCGTCTTCGTCGAATCGGTCAAGCAGCTCGTCAGCGCGGATCGCGACTGGATCCCGTCGAGCGAGGGCGGCAGCCTGTACCTGCGCCCCTTCATGATCGCCAGCGAGGTGTTCCTCGGGGTCAAGCCGTCCTCGGAATACCTCTATCTCGTCATCGCCTCGGCGGTGGGCGCCTACTTCAAGGGCGGCTCCGAGACCGTCACGGTCTGGGTCTCGCAGGACCAGACCCGCGCGGCGCCCGGCGGCACCGGGGCGGCCAAGTGCGGCGGCAACTACGCCGCCAGCCTGCGCGCGCAAGCCGCGGCCGTCGAGCATGGCTGCGCCCAGGTGGTGTTCCTCGACGCGATCGAGCGCCGCTGGGTCGAGGAACTCGGCGGCATGAACATCTTCTTCGTCTTCGACGACGGCTCGATGGTCACCCCGCCGCTGAGCGACACCATCCTGTCGGGCATCACCCGCGACTCGATCCTGACCCTGGCCCGTGCCGACGGCATCGCCGTTGCGGAGCGGCCCTATTCCATCGACGACTGGAAGGCGGACGCCGCCAGCGGACGCCTGCGAGAGGTCTTCGCCTGCGGCACCGCCGCGGTGGTCACCCCCGTGGGCACGGTGCGCAGCGCGGATGGCGAGTTCTCGGTCTCGGACAACGTCGCCGGTCCGGTGACGAAGCGCCTGCGCTCGACCCTCGTGGACATCCAGCGCGGCAACGCCCCCGATCCCCACGGCTGGGTCACGCGGGTGTACTGAGCCGGCCGCCTTCCGAAGCCCGGCTCAGGCGAGCCAGGGCCGGGCCGCGAGGTGCCGGGCCTGGAACGCCCGGATCGCGTCCGCGTGGTCGAGGGTGGCGCCGATCGCGTCGAGGCCGCGGACGAGGTGATCCTTGCGCCGGGCCGGAATGTCGAAGCGCTGCACCGTGCCGTCCGTGGTGATGATGGTCTGGGCCGGCAGGTCGATCGTCATGCGGTTGGCCCCGGGGTCCGCCGCCCGGGCCGCGAGTTCGGCGAGGGGCCCGGGCGCCAGCTCGATCAGCAGCAGGCCGTTATTGGCGGCGTTGTCGGCGAAGATGCCGGCGAAGCTGGTGCCGATGAGCGCGCGGATGCCGCCCTGGAGCAGGCCCCAGACTGCGTGCTCGCGCGACGAGCCGCAGCCGAAATTCGGTCCGACCACGAGGATGCGCGCGCCCTGCCATTCGGGCCGGTTGAGGACGAAGTCCGGGCGTGGCTGCCCCGGACCGACGTAGCGCAGGTCGTGGAAGGTGGCCTCGCCCAGGCCCTCCCGGTCGATGCCCTTGAGGAACTGCTTGGGCATGATGACGTCGGTGTCGATGTTGGCGCCGGGCAGGCCGGCGGCCGGACCCGCGACGATCGTGAAGGGCTGCATGGTCAGGTCTCCGGCGCGAGGCGGTATTCGGGCGCGAAGCGGCGGCTGTCGGTGAGGTGGCCGGCGATGGCCGCGGCCGCCACCATGGCGGGGCTCATCAGGTGGGTGCGCCCGCCCGCGCCCTGGCGGCCTTCGAAGTTGCGGTTGGTGCTGGAGGCACAGCGCTCGCCCGGCGCCAGCACGTCGTCGTTCATGGCCAGACACATCGAACAGCCGGATTGGCGCCACTCGAAGCCGGCATCGAGGAACGTCCGGTCGAGGCCCTCGGCCTCCGCGGCCCGGCGCACGCTGGAGGAGCCGGGCACCACCATGGCCTGGACCCCCTGCGCGACCCGCCGGCCGCGCACGAGGGCGGCGGCCTCGCGCAGGTCGGAGAGCCGGGCGTTGGTGCAGGAGCCGATGAAGGCGCGCTGGATCGGGATGGTCGCGAGGGGCGTGCCCGGCGCGAGATCCATGTAGGCCAGCGCCCGGGCCATGTCCCGGCGCCGGGCCGGATCGGGCTCGGCCGCCGGATCGGGCACTCGGCCGTTGACCGGACCCGCCTGGTCCGGGCTGGTGCCCCAGGTCACCATGGGCTCGATCGCGGCGGCGTCGAGGGCGACCTCCCGGTCGAACACGGCCGCGTCGTCGCTGCGCAGGGTCAGCCAATGGGCCGCGGCGGCCTCCCAGAGGGCGCCCTTCGGCGCGCGGGGCTTGTCCGCCAGGTAGTCGAGCACGGTCCGGTCGGGGGCCATGACGACGCCGCGGGCGCCGCACTCCACCGCCATGTTGCAGATCGTCATGCGCCCTTCGACGGACAGGGCCTCGATCGCGGGACCGGCGAACTCGACGGCGTAGCCCGTCGCCCCGTCGGCGCCGATCCGGCGGATCAGGGCCATGACCACGTCCTTGGCGGTGACGCCCGGCGCCAGGATGCCCGAGACCGTGACCCGCAGGGTCTTCATCCGGCGGTACACCAGGGTCTGGGTGGCGAGGTAGTGCTCGATGTCCGAGGTGCCGATGCCAAAGCCCAGCGCGCCGAGCGCCCCGTAGGTGGTGGTGTGGCTGTCGCCCGCCGCCACGATCATGCCGGGCTGCACGAAGCCCTGCTCGGGGGCGACCACGTGCTCGATGCCCTGGAGCGGGTGCAGCACGTCGAGGAGTTCGATCCCGAAATCCCGGCAGTTGGCGTCGAAGTATTCGACCTGCCGCGCCCCGCCGGGATCCGGCATGGCGGCGACGCGCCGGGCCGCCGTGGGATTGACGTGGTCGACCACCGCCAGGGCGGCCTCCGGCCGCCAGACCCGGCGCCCGGCGGCCCGCAGGCCGCTGAAGGCCTGGGGGCTGGTGTACTCGTTGAGAACGGTGCGGTCGATGTAGAGGAGGACGCTGGCACCGGGGCCTTCGGCGGCGTCGAGGCGGCACACGGTGTGGGCGTCCACAAGCTTGTCGTAGAGGGTGCGGGCCTGCATCGATCGGCTCTCGACTACGCGGAAGAGGTGTCCCGGAATCTAACCCGATCCCGGACCGGGAGGCCAATGCCGATGCGGCATCAGGTGATGCCGTGCCGCTCGGCCGGTTGACCCTCCGCCGGCCCCCTCGCATTCTGCCGCCCTCCGGCAAGGCCCGAGACCCGAACCCCTGAGAGCGCGAGCGCGATGGATTCCGCCTGGCTGGAGGATTTCCTGGCCCTGGTCGATGGCGGCCACTTCTCCCGGGCCGCCGAGCAGCGCGGCATCACCCAGCCGGCCTTCAGCCGCCGGGTCCGGGCCCTGGAGGATTGGGTCGGCGGCCCGCTCTTCGACCGCGACAGCCAGCCCGTGACCCTGACCCCGGCGGGACTGCGCTTCCGCCCGGTGGCGGAGGAGACCCTGCGCCGGCTCTACCAGGGCCGGGAAGCCGCCCGCGCGGCCGGGCACGCGGCCGCCGAGACCCTGCGCTTCGCCGCGACCCAGGCGCTGTCGCTGACCTTCTTCCCGCCCTGGCTGCGGGCATTGGAGGCGCGCGAATCCTTCAGCGCCACCGTGCATCTCACGGCGGCCCACATGGCCGCCTGCGAGCAGGTGATGCTGCGCGGCGAGGCGCAGTTCCTGCTCTGCCACCACCATCCGGCCGCGGCGAGCTTCCTGATGTCGGAGCCGTTCCGGAGCCTGCCCGTCGGCACCGACCGGCTCCTGCCGGTGAGCGCGCCGGTCCCCGGCGCGGCGACGCCGCTGTTCTCCCTGTCGGAGACCTCCGGCACCCCGGTTCCGCTCCTCGGCTTCAGCGGCGAATCCGGGATCGGGCGCATCCTGGCGGCCACGCGGGCGGTGGAGGAGAGCGGCGCGCGGCTCGGCCCGAGCTTCACCTCCCACCTCGCCTCGGTGCTGGTGGCCATGGCCCGCGACGGACGGGGTCTCGCCTGGGCGCCGATGAGCCTGGTGGCCGACGACCTCGCCCGCGGCACCCTGGTGCGGGCCGCGGGTCCCGAGCGGGACATCACCATCGAGATCCGGCTCTGCCGCGCCCGCGCCCGGCAGAGCCCGCCGGCCGAACGCCTCTGGACGGCGGTGGCGAGCGGGTCCGATCGGGCGGGGAGCTGAAGGATCAGGGCAGGGCGGCGCGCTTGCGCAGGATCATGTCGCCCCGGAACAGGAACTTCTGAGCGCGCTTGCCGGTGTCGACCTCGGTGGTGAAGACGTTGCCGCGGCTGTCCACCGCGAGGTTGTGGACCCAGTGGAAGTCCCCCGCCATGCGGCCGTTGCGGCCGAAGGCGCCGAGGACCTCGCCGGTCTCGCGGCTCAGGGTTCGGACCTCGTTGTTGGCCCCGTCCGCGTTGAGGAGGTAGCTCTGGTCGGCGTCGGGCCAGAGCGCCAGCTCCCAGACGGAGCCGTTGGCCCGGGTGTTCTTCTCGACGAAGAACTCCTTCACGAAGGTGCCGTCGCGGCGGAAGACCTGGACCCGGTCGTTGGTCCGGTCGCAGATGTAGACCAGGCCGTCGCGGGCGATCTGCACGCAGTGGACGGGGTTGCGGAACTGCTGGGCCGGAGCCGCCGCCGGATCGTAGGCCGGCAGGGTCTCGTCGGTCGGCGGCTTGCCGTAGGCGCCCCACATCCGCTTGAAGGCGCCCGTCTCGGCATCGAACACGATGACGCGGTGGTTGAAGTAGCCGTCGGCGACGTAGAGCTCGTTGGTCTCGGGGTCGACCTGCATGGCGGCGGGCTTGCCGAGCCGGCTGGTATCGAGGCTGTTGGTCTGGGGTCCCTGCTTGCCGATCTGCAGCACGAACTTGCCCTCGGGGGTGAACTTCAGGATCTGCCCGTCGGTTTCGCCGTTCCCGGCGAGCCAGACGAAGCCCTTGTGGTCGATGTGGATGCCGTGCTCGTTCTGGGGCCAGTCGTAGCCCTCGCCGGGGCCGCCCCAACTGCGGATCAGGGTGCCGGCCTGATCGAACACCAGCACCGGGGGCGCGGGGCGGCAGCACTTGGTGCGCGGCGGGTTGAGGCTGGCAGCCTTCTCGTCGTCGGTGAGCGTGCGCGGGCGCTGCACCACCCAGATGTTGTCCTGCGCGTCGACGGCGACCCCCGAGGCCTGACCCATGATCCACTGGTTCGGCAGTGGTTTCGGCCAGGCCGGATCGACCTGGAACGTCAACGGGTCCGCGGACGCCACGCCCGCCCACGCGACCGCGAGCGCGGCCAGACCAAGCCGAAGCCTCATGCTTTCCTCCCGATGCCGTCCGGTCTTGCCGACCGTGACGTGCACACAGTATTCGCGGCCGGCGGGAGGGCGTCCAGTCGCCGAGGGGCTGCGGCGTGTCGCCGACCCGGATCTGTCACCCGGCCCGGCGCGTCAGGCGCCTGCGTGGGACGGCCTCCCGCAGGACGGCCTCCCACAGGATCGCCGCCCGCTCCCAGGTCAGGGCCCGGCGCTGCAGGAGCGCGCCGGCGCTGAGTTCCGACCAGAGGTCGTCCTGGGTGGCGAGGCTGACGACGGCCTCGGCGAAGGCCGTGTCCGTCCTGGCGACCCAGCCGTTCACGCCGTGCTGCACCCGTTCGGCGAGGGCGCCGATGCCGGCGGTCACCACCGGCAGCCCCATGGCCTGGGCCTCCGCCGCCGCGAGGCAGAAGGTCTCGTCGGGGGAACCGGGGCAGACCATGGCCCGCGCGTCGCCGTAGAACGCCGCCAGGGCGACGGCACCCCGCCGGGAGTGGAACACCACCGGGCCGCGATCGTCGGGCGAGTCCGGCTGTTCCGAGCCGAAGACGTGGAGCTTCGCCCCCGAGGCGATCAGGGGCGCCGAGCTGCGCCAGAGCCGCAGCATCCGGTCGAGGCCGCGCTGGGGCTGCGACGCGTAGACGAAGTCCCGGCTGCGGCCCCGCGTCGGCTCGGGCGTGCGGAAGACCGGCGAGACCCCGTGCGGGATGACGTGGCGGCGCCGGAACGGGTAGAGCGGCGACATGATCCGCGCCGCGAGGCTGCCGACGAACACGGCCTCCGGGCGCAGGGTCAGGAAAGGCATGAGATAGCCCTTCCGCACGGCCTTCTCGACGTTGAGCGGATTGTGGACCCAGACGATGCCGCGCCGGCCCGGATGGGCGCGGAGGGGGCGCGGGTCGTTGCTGGTGACGACCGCGTCGGCCTCGCAGGCCGCCGCCTCCGCGAGGGGGATGTTGCGGACGCCGTCGCGCTCCACCGTCCCGCTCCGGCGCGTGGCCAGGGTCACGATCCAGCCGCGCCGGGCCAGGGCGCGGGCGAGGGCGATGTTCGTGCTCTCGATGCCGCCGAGGCCGATCTCGGGGGGCGTGTCGAGGCCGAAGGCCACCGGCGTCGCGCAGATGAACAGGACCCGACGCATCGACATCTCCAAGGATCGCATGTCCGGCCGGTCAGAGGCCGAGGCCCCGGGCCTGCTGGCCGAGCCAGGAGGCGGCCGGGGGCGGGGCGTCGAGCCCGATCGACCAGAGCTTACCGCGCCAGGCATGCACCGACACCGTCTCGGGCACGATGAGTGCCCGCGCCGCCCGGTCGTCCGCCTCGGCGAGGCGGTAGGCATCGTCGTCGCCGAGGGGATAGAACACCTCCCGCGCCCGGGCATGGCCCTCCAGGCGGAGCTTGCGCACGAAGTAGGTGAGGGCGCGGGGGCCGATCGCCAGGCGCTCCGGGTGGAACGGGATGCGCTTGCCGATCAGCAGTTCCAGGCGGCGCTTGACCCGGATGTGGCCGGTGGCCCAGGGCGCGCGGATCGGCACCCTCGAGATCGCGTCCCAGTAGCGGGACACGAGCTCGGAATCCGGCGGCGCCGACAGGATCGCGTTGTTGAGACGGCTCGCGTTGAGCCAGCCGAACAGGTACGCCCCCGCCCCGTCCGGCGTCTCGAGGGGGCGCAGGAAGATGCAGTCGAGGTCCGACCAGATGCCCTTGCCGTCGCGGATCAGGCTGAGGCGCAGGTAATCGGCGTAGAAGGCGAGGACGCCGCGGCTGCGATAGAGGTCCGCCATGAGGTTCGGTCCGATCCCCTCGCGGGCATCGATCACCGTCCCCGGCAGCCCCTGCGCGCGCAGGGCCGCCACGTCGTGCGAATAGATGTGCAGGGGGTGCCCGGCCGCGACGATCGAGGCGGCACTGAGCCGTTCGAGCCAGGTCACCGGCCCTTCCCAGTAGGTGACGATGGTCCGGAGCGGGGACGGTCCCCCGGAGGGAGCGGACGTGGCCGCGGATCGACTCATTCCCCCCTCACGCCCCTCTCGCCATCGCGCGGTCCCCGGATCACCGGGGCTGCTCTATCGCGGCGCCCCGGGCGCGACCACCGCTAAATCCGCGCGGATCAGGGCTTGGTTTCGGAAGAGGCCAGGATCCGCTCCCGCAGCGGGGCGTCGGCGTAGCCGTCGGGAGGCAGGCCGTTGGCCGCCTGGTAGGCGCGGATCGCCGCCCGCGTCCTGGGGCCGATCTTGCCGTCGGCCGCGCCCGCCGGGAACCCGCGCTCGGCCAGGCGCAATTGGAGCGTCCGGACGTCGCCGGCGCTCGGCATCGCGTCGCCGCGCGGCCAATCCCGGGTGAAGCCCGCCTCGCCCCGCAGGCGGTCCGACAGGTGCGCCACGGAGAGCGCGTAGGCCAGCGCGGTGTTGTAGCGCAGGATGATCCGAAAGTTCGGCTGGAGGAGGAAGGCGGGTCCGCGGGCGCCGGCCGGCAGGATCAGCGTCGCCGTGTCGTCCTCCGCCAGAGCCTGGATCGGGACCACCCCGAGCGCCTTCCAGGCGGCGATGCTCCGCTCCGTGGTCTCGTCGGCGAGCGCGAGGTCGAACCCGTCGGGCAGGCGCGCCTCGCTGCCCCAGCGCGCGCCGGAATGCCAGCCCATCGCCGTGAGGTAGTTGGCCGTGGAGGCGAGGGCGTCCGGCACGGAGGTCCAGATGTCGCGCCGGCCGTCGCCGTCGAAATCCACCGCATAAGCCTGGTAGACCGTCGGCATGAACTGGGTGTGGCCCATGGCCCCGGCCCAGGACCCGGTGAGCGGTCCGGGCGGCCCCTTGTCCTGGGCCTGAATCTCCAGGGCGGCGATCAGCTCGGCGCGCCAGTAGGGCGCCCGCGGCGTCTCGCTGCAGGCCAGCGTGGCCAGGGAGCGCAGGACCGGACGGACGATCCCGGGATCCTCGAGCACGCTGCCGTAGGTGGATTCGACACCCCAGAACGCCGCCAGGATGAAGCGGTCGACGCCGTAGCGGGCCTCGATGGCGTCGAAGGTCGCGGACCACTCCGCCAGCTTGCGCCGGCCCTCGGCGATCCGCGTCTCGGTGAGGTTGGCGTCGAGGTAGGACCAGATCGGCTTCACGAACTCCGCCTGACCCTGGGGCGCCGCCGCCACCTCGGCATCGGGAGAAAGGGCGCGCAGGCGGTCCGTCACCCCGGCCGGGACGCCGCGTGCCTCGGCCTCGGCAGCGACCGCCCCGGTGCAGTGCGCGAAGGCGAGGGGTTGCGCGTCGGCCCCGGCTACGGCACCTCCGGCGGGGGCGGACGGCTCGGCCGACACGATCTCGACCGCGCCCGGGATCAGGGCGGCCGGACCGAGGGCCATCAGGAATGCAATCGCGGCGGCGCGCCGCATGGGAGCCCCGAAGCGTCGCTGCCGCCACCCCATGCCGGTTTCCTTCTTGCGCCGCCCCGTCGGGACCCTAGCGGCGGGAGCCCGGAGGCGGAAGCGGGACTTCGCCACGATGAACCGCGTCGGCGGAACCATCGCCTGCCGGCTGCATCAACCGACCGTTGCAAGGCCGGCGCGGCGCGTTCGCTGTCGGGCCAGGGAGGACGACCATGCGGTGCCGCGATCTGCCCGACCGCGCGAGAGGGTGCCGATGCTCGTCGCGCTGATCCTGTTCCTGAGTGGGATCGCGGTGGGCCTCACCTGCCGGGCTACGGTCGCCGTCGGCCTGTCCGCCCTCGTGGTCGCGCTCTCGGGCATGGTCTGGATCGCCCGGTGGGACGTCTCCGTCGTGAGCCTGCTCGTGCTGTTCGCGCACCTCACCGCGGTTCAGGCGGGCTACCTGCTCGGCGCCTACCTGCGCGTGCGCAGCGACGGCGCCTGAGGGCACCATCCCCTCACCAGAACCAGACCACCGTCGGGCTGAGCACGAAGATCGGCCACCACAGGAGCAGGGCCGTCGCACAGAGGACGAGGACCAGCACCAGCGGCGGCCGTTGGTTCGGATTGCTACGGAATGTCTTGAAGCGGGACATGAGCGGTGTGGCCCGGGACGGTTCAATGTTCGTCTCGGGCTGAACTGCACGGGATGGGCCGCTGCAGTGCCGAACCGGATGTCAGGTCCGGCGATGCATCCGGACATCTCTGCGTAACCAAACGCGGGGAAGTGAGGGCCATGGGACGGATCGCAGCCAAAATTGCCGCAATGAGGCTCGACTCACGGTCGCGTTTGTCGCCTTGCTCCGCGCAAGGGGAAGTCATCGATCCGTGCGGCCCCCCGAACGGCGTCGCACGGCCAGGGAGTTTTGACATGATCGGACGTGGGTATCGGACGCCGTGGATCGCGGCGGCCTTCGCGGCGCTCGTCTGTGCGACGGGCGCGGCGAACGCGGCGCAGTGCGGCAACAGCGCGGCCGGCTTCGAGGCCTGGAAGCGGGAATTCGCCGAGGAAGCGCGCGGCCGGGCCAGCGCCGCGAGCCTCTCCGCGCTGATGGGCACCTCCTACTCGACGGCGACCATCTCGGCCGATCGCGGACAGAAGAGCTTCAAGCTCTCCCTCGACCAGTTCCTGGCCAAGCGCGGCGGCAACACCATCGTGTCGCGCGGCCGCGCCCTCAAGGCCCAGAACGCAGCCCTGTTCGACTCGATCGAGCAGCGCTACGGCGTGCCGCCCGGCCCGCTCCTGGCGATCTGGGGCATGGAGACGGGCTTCGGCGCGGTGAAGGGCAACGTGAACACGCTCTCGGCGGTCGCGACCCTGGCCTATGATTGCCGCCGCTCGGCCTACTTCACCGACCAGCTCTACGCCGCCCTCACGCTGGTGGATCGCGGCGTCCTGACCCCGAGCACCCGGGGCGCGGCCCACGGCGAGGTCGGCCACACCCAGTTCCTGCCCAGGAACGTCCTGAACTACGGCGTCGGCGGCAGCCTCGACGGCACGGCCAACGCCCTGAACTCGACGGCGAACTTCCTCAAGGGCCATGGCTGGCGCGCCGGTGCCGGCTACCAGCCGGGCGAGCCGAACTTCGCCGCGATCCAGGGCTGGAACGCCGCCTCGGTCTACCAGCGCGCCATCGCGCTGCTCGGCGAGCGCATCGACGGCCGATAGACCGGACCGCGATCCGTCAGGCCCGGGTCGGAGGCCCGGGTCGGTCCCGGTCTCCGGCGAACCCGCGTGCGGCGGCCGACCTCAGGGCCGCAGCCCCGCGATGTCGTCGCTGCAGGGCATCATGTCGGTCGCGCCAGCGACGAGGCCGGCGAGCGCGCGAAGGTCCTGCGGCTGGCGCGGGCTCGCCGCCACCCGGCCTGCGTCGCGCTTGAGGGCGCGGTTGCAGCCGCAGGAGGGCAGGCCCCCGTCGGGCGTGCAGGCATCGTGACTGCGGCACGCCGCATCCAGCGCGTCGATCGGCGTGATGTCCATGCCGTCGTTGCCGGGGCCGCAGTAATGCCCATGGATGAGCAGGGCCGGGCGCGGCGTGTGTCCGGGACCCGTCAGGTCCTGGGCGGCGAGGGGCGTGATGACGGGGAAGGCTCCGAGGAGCAGGGCGAGCGTCAAAATCCGCATGGCGGGTCTCCGGTGGGGAATTCGGGTCGGAACGGGGCGAGGACGAGCCCGCCGGGCGCTGGGCAGCGCCGACTGAAGGTCGGGCGGAGTTCGGAGAGAATCGGAAGGCGGACGCCCGGAGGCGGTCCGCGACAGGACTCTCAGGACGGGGCGGCGTCCCGGACGGGCGCCCGGTCGCGCCTCGGGCCGGAGCCGGCGATCCCGGTGGTCGGCGTCGCGAAGGTCATGATGTGTGTCCCGCGTCTCGACAGGACGGATCGAAGGCGAGCCGCTCGCGCTGGCCGCATCCGCCGTCCGGTAGCCCCCTCGCGCATGACAACCCTATCGGAACCGCTGCGTTCCATATTCTCGGATCGGAACGACGCCTGTTCGGCCGTCGGAGCCAATGCTCAAGCTTGAACGCGCAGGGTTTCAGCGAGCGAGCGGCAGTCGATCGGGCGACGGAGATCGATGCGGAGCGTCGAGCCCGGCGAATAAGGAACTCGGCAGTTCCTTAATTTTCGATCCGTCAGCAGGCCGCGACGTTCACCGCGAGACCACCCAGGGAGGTCTCCTTGTACTTGGCCTGCATGTCGTGGCCGGTCTGGCGCATGGTCTCGATGACCTCGTCGAGGCTGACCCGGTGGATGCCGTCGCCGCGCAGGGCCAGGGAAGCGGCCACCACCGCCTTGTTGGCCCCGAAGGCGTTGCGCTCGATGCAGGGGATCTGGACCAGGCCGCCGATGGGATCGCAGGTCATGCCGAGATGGTGCTCCATCGCAATCTCGGCGGCATTCTCCACCTGGGCCGGGCTGCCGCCGAGGAAGGCCGCCAGACCCGCCGCCGCCATCGCGGCCGCCGAACCGACCTCCCCCTGGCAGCCGACCTCGGCGCCGGAGATCGACGCGCGGGTCTTGATCAGGCCTCCCACCGCCGCGGCGGTGAGCAGGAATTCCCGCGCGCGGGCCTCCGACCAGTCGGGGCAGAAGTCGCGGGCGTAGCGCAGGACGGCCGGCACGATCCCGGCCGCGCCGTTGGTGGGCGCCGTCACCACGCGCCCGCCTGCGGCGTTCTCCTCGTTCACCGCCAGGGCGTAGAGGCTGATCCAGTCGACGATCTCGTGGGCCGCGCGCGCGTTGCGCAGGCGGCCGGCGGTGAGGTCGTCGTGCAGGCGCTTGGCGCGGCGGCGGACCTTGAGGCCGCCGGGCAGCTCGCCGTCCTGGCGCAGGCCCCGATCGATGCAGGCGAACATCGCGTCTCGGATGGCGTCGAGGCCGGCCTCCACCGCCTCGGGGTCGCGCGAACCGCACTCGTTGGCGAACTGCACCTGCGCGATCGTGCGGTCCTCCCTCAGGCACAGGGCGAGGAGGCCGGCCGCAGAGGCGTAGGGCAGGGGGCAGTCCGTCTCGGCGCCCGGCGCGGCCTCGGCCTCGGTCACCACGAAGCCGCCGCCGACGGAATAGTAGGTCTCGGCGTCGAGGACCGCGCCGGCGCCGTCGAGGGCGCGGAAGTGCAGGGCGTTGGTGTGCAGCGGCAGCACGTCGGTGAAGTTGAAGGCGAGGTCCGCGGCCGGGTCGAAGGCCGGCCCCGAGGGGCCGAGCCGCTTGCCCGCCCCGAGCGCCGCGACGAGGCCGGCGACCGCGTCGGGGTCGATGGAGCGCGGGTCGTGCCCGAGGAGCCCGAGGAAGATCGCCGTGTCGGTGCCGTGCCCGCGCCCCGTCCAGGCGAGGGAGCCGAAGATCTCGGCCTGGATGCGGGCGAGGCCGGGCAGACGCTCGGTCCGGGTGCGAAACCGCAGCGCCGCCACCATCGGGCCGACGGTGTGCGAGCTCGACGGGCCGATCCCGATCTTGAAGAGGTCGAAGGCGCTGATCATCGGCTCTCGCGTTCCGGAAGGCACGGATGCCCGGGGCAGGCCCCGCGTCACCGGCTGTTCGAGACGGGGGCGGGGGTCGGCCGGGACGTCAGGACCTTGCCTGATACACCGCCGGGCCGAGGCCGCGCATCCCCCTATCCGCGCCACCGCATCGGATGCGAGGGGCGGACCGGTCCGCCGGAGCGATCCGGATCCGTTCAGGCCGCCGCGCGGTCGTAACCGGTCCGGTCGGCGGCCGGGGCCAGCAGCTCGGCGACGAGGGCCACGAGCTGGTGTCCGTGATAGGGCGTGCGCAGGCGCAGGGCGCCCGGCTCGAGGGTTTCGCCGTCGAGCCGGCGCAGGGAGCGGGCGGTGTAGACCACGCCCACCGCGGGATCGAGGCAGCGGGCGACCCCGGCGAGCGAGAGGCCGTCCACGGTGTCGCGCACGTCGGCATCGGTCACCAGCACATCGACGCGGCGCTGGCCCGTCTGCGCCAGAAGCAGGCTCTCGACCTCGCCGGCGGTACGCGCGCCGAGCACGTCGTAGCCCGACATCTCGAGGCAGCTCGTGGTGATGGAGCGGGTCAATTCGTCTCCGGCGAGGAGAACCACGAGCGGTTGGCGGGACGCGGCCATCATGGACGAACTTCCTGGGTGAACCGATATCGAGCGCTTCGGCTTTCAAATGGACGGTGGTGCGACCGTAGAAGCGACCAGTTAACGCGTCCTTAAACGACCGGTTTCATGAGGCAACAGCAATTCTGGAGACAAGCTGAAGAGATCAGCAATTTCACCCGGATGCTCACCTTATCAGCATCGACATGCCCGAAAAGACGGCGAAACTAGCACTTTGGCCGCGTCGACTGGATTTCGCGGCATCCGGGCGCCCTTAATAAGGGCACCGCACCGGGGAAGACGGCCCCGCGACGCCCCGCCGGCGGGTCGGATCGGCGCCCTGCGCCCCGTTCGACGCGCGTGAGGCAAACCTTCGGCCACACCCCACGATCGGGAGAAAGAGCTTTCCCCTTCCAGCCGAAAAAAGCCGTTTGCTTCCTTTGACGCCAGCACAACATCGCGCAATTCTAGGGCCGCAACGACAAACCGGGGCACAGGCGCGTATTAAGTCAGTCTTCACAGAGATGTGAGCGCTCCGCCTTTTGTATTCAATTGGTCGAATTCGAAAACCGGGACGCATGGCCTGTGCGTCTTGCCGGAACGCATGGGTGTGATCATGGGCTTTCAACCTGAACTCCGCGACGGGGGCGAACCGATCCGCTTCGCCTACTGGGTGCCCAACGTCTCGGGCGGCCTCGTCATCAGCAAGATCCCCCAGCGCACGGGCTGGGACGCGCCGTACAACCGGCGCCTCGCGCAGATCGCGGAAGCCGCCGGGTTCGACTACGCCCTGACGCAGATCCGCTTCACCGCCGGCTACGGCGCCGAGTACCAGCACGAATCCGTCGCCTTCAGCCACGCGCTGCTGGCCGCCACCTCGAAGCTGAAGGTCATCGCCGCCCTGCTGCCCGGTCCCTGGAACCCGACGCTCGCGGCCAAGCAGATCGCCACGATCAGCCAGCTCACGGAGGGGCGCATCGCCATCAACGTGGTCTCGGGCTGGTTCTCGGGCGAGTTCCGCGCCATCGGCGAGCCGTGGCTCGACCACGACGAGCGCTACCGCCGCTCGGAGGAGTTCATCCGCGCCCTGCGGGGAATCTGGACCCAGGACAACTTCACCTTCCGGGGCGATTTCTATCGCTACAGCGACTACACCCTGAAGCCGAAGCCGGCCGACCCGCAGCCGGAGATCTTCCAGGGCGGCTCGTCCCGCGCGGCCCGCGACATGGCGGCCCGGGTCTCGGACTGGTACTTCACCAACGGCAACACGCCCGAGGGCATCCGGGTCCAGGTCGACGACATCCAGGCCAAGGCGCGCGCCAACGGCCACGCGGTGAAGGTCGGCGTCAACGCCTTCGTCATCGCGCGCGAGACCGAGGCGGAGGCCCGCGCCGTCCTCCAGGAGATCATCGACCACGCCGATCCGGACGCCGTGAAGGCCTTCGGGCACGAGGCGAAGAACGCCGGCAAGGCCTCGCCGGAGGGCGAGGGCAACTGGGCGAAGTCGAGCTTCGAGGACCTCGTCCAGTACAACGACGGCTTCAAGACCAACCTGATCGGCACGCCGGACCAGATCGCCGAGCGCATCGTGGCGCTCAAGGATGCCGGCGTCGACCTCGCCCTCCTCGCCTTCCTGCACTTCCAGGAGGAGGTCGCGTATTTCGGCCAACACGTGATCCCGCGGGTTCGTGCCCTGGAGGCGGCCCGCCGCGAGCGCGCGCAGGCGGCCTGAGCCGCGCCGCGCCCCGCTCTCGTCACCCGATCCGGAGACACCGCATGAACATCGCCGTCAGCCCGCCTCCGCGGGACACCTATCGCTGGCCCGCCGGCGCGCCCGGTCCCGAGCGCCCGGCCGCGCCGGCCCACGTCATCCGCGACGCGGCCGAGGCCCTGCGCGTCGCCCAGGCCCTGGCGGAGGCATTCGGGGCCGGCGCCGCCGAGCGCGACCGCACCGGTCGCCGTCCCCTGGCCGAGCTCGACGCGTTCTCGCAGAGCGGCCTGTGGTCGATCAACGTGCCGCGGGCCCATGGCGGGCCGGGGCTGTCCTACCGGATCCTGGCGCAGGTCATCGCCATCGTCTCGGCGGCCGACCCGTCCATCGGGCAGATCGCCCAGAACCACCTCGGCATCGTGGCGTCGATCGACACGGTCTCGGACGAGGCCCAGAAGGCGCTGCTGTTCGGCCTCGTCCTGGCCGGCACCCGCTTCGGCAACGCCTTCTCGGAGATCGGAACGCCGCGGGCCGCCGACTTCAAGACCCGCTTCGTGGAGGATGGCGACCACGTGGTGGTGCACGGCACGAAGTTCTACGCCACCGGCGCGCTGCTCGCCCACCTCGTACCCATCGTGGCCCTCGATGGCGAGGGCCGGGCCTGGTACGCGATCGCCGAGCGCAACGCGCCCGGCCTGACCGTGATCGACGACTGGTCGAGCTTCGGCCAGCGCACCACCGCGAGCGGCACCGTGCAGATCGACGGCGTGCGCGTGCCCAGGACGCACCTGGTGCCGGCCTGGAAGGGCTACGAACGCCCGAGTGCCGACGGGGCGATCTTCCAGATCATCCAGGCGGCCGTGGATGCGGGCATCGCCCGGGCGGCGCTCGCCGAGACCATCGCCTTCGTGCGAACCAAGTCCCGCCCCTGGATCGACAGCGGGCTGGAGCGGGCCTCCGACGACCCCCACACCATCCGCATCGTCGGCGACCTCACGATCCGCCTGCACGCGGCCGAGGCGCTGCTCGACAGGGCCGGCCTCGCCCTCGACGCCGCCGTGGCGGCCCCAGACGCCGACACCGTGGCGGCCGCGCAGCTCGCGGTGGCGGAGGCCAAGGTGCTCACCACGGAGGTGGCGCTCAGCGCCAGCAACACCCTGTTCGAGCTCGCCGGCACCCGCGCGACGCTCGCCGAGCACAACCTCGACCGGCACTGGCGCAACGCCCGCACCCACACGCTCCACGACCCCGTGCGCTGGAAATACGCGATCATCGGCAACCACGCCCTGAACGGGGTGAATCCGCCCTTCCACGCCTGGAGCTGAGGGTGTGGGGTCGAAGGCGGCTGTGGGACGAAGCGGAGCCGGGTGTCGGTTCTCCTGAACGGCCGGACCTGCCGGCCGGGACACCGGAGGCCCGCGGGCGTCCAGCCGGTGCCGATCCTGACGCCAACAGGATCGCACCTCCACAGAACCCCGGCGTATCGGCGTGCGCGGCCGCACCGCCCGTGGGCCGACCGGCGCATGGCAGCGTTTCCTCGTGCGGATCTGCTCAATTCCAAGAAAGCCGCCCATCTTAAGATGGTCGTCATGGTTTTCGTCGCGGAATGCGGCGAAGCAGAACTGTATTCGGGAATCGGAACCGTGGATATCGAGACCGCCAAGATGCTGGTGGGGGCCGCCCTCATGGTGGCCATCGGCGCCTTCTCCGTGCTGACCGTGAGCGGGATGGTCCGCGCCATGGTCGCCGACCTGCGTGCCGGACGCGCGAACTCACGCGGCGAGACGGTCTCCGAGCCTCGCTAACGCGCCATCGGCCGCCGATCGGGACGGGCGCCGACGCGCTTTGACGCGGGGACAGGTCGGTTTGGTACGCAACCTGCCCCTGGCGGTCGCGCGTCCGTGATCCATGTCTCGATGATGAATGCCCTTCCGCAGGACTGCATCGACACCAGCCGCGCACGGATCGCGGCCGCCGCACGCGCGGTTTCGCGCCTCGCGGCCGAACGGGCCGACGGCCTCGACCGCGACGGCGGGTTTCCGGCCGAGGATGTCGCCCACGCCCATGCGGCGGGCCTGCTCGCGGCGCCCCTGCCGGTGGCGCTCGGCGGCGCCGGCCTCGATGCGCCCCACCGGGCGCCGGTCCTGGCCGATCTCCTGGCGCAGGTCGGGCGCGGCAGCCTCGCCCTCGGCCGGCTCTACGAAGGACACGTCAACGCCCTCGCCCTGGTGCTGCGCTACGCCGAGCCGGCGGTGGCCGAGCGCCTGGCCGCGGATGTCCGTGCCGGACACCTCTTCGGAGTCTGGAACACGCAGCCCCAGGCGGGCGGCCTCAGCCTCCAGGACGTCGGCGACCTCGGACTCGAGCCGGCGGGCGAGACGTGGATCCTGGCGGGGGTCAAGTCCTTCGCCTCCGGTGCCGGGGCCGTGACCCGGCCCCTGGTCACCGCGCGCCGGCCGGACGGCCGCCAGCAGATGCTCGTGGTGGATCTGGAGCCCGGCACCCGCGCCGACCTGTCCGGCTGGCGGGCTCAGGGGATGCGGGCCTCGACCTCGGGCGTCCTCGACTTCACCGGCCTGCCCGCCGGCTCCGGCAGCTTCATCGGCGGCCCCGACGACTACTTCTCCGAGCCGCACTTCTCCGGCGGCGCCTGGCGCTTCGCCGCCGTGCAGCTGGGCGGCATCGAGGCGGTGTTCGACGCCCTGCGGTCGCATCTGCGGACCACCGGACGCGGGGGCGACCCGCACCAGGCGGCCCGCCTCGGCGAGGCCGCGATCGCGGTGGAGGGCGCCCGCCTCTTCGTCGGGCACGCCGCGCGCCTCGCCGCCGACCCGGAGGCGGAGCCCGACCGGGTGATCGCCTACGTCAATCTCACCCGCCTCGCGGTGGAGCGGGCCGGGCTCGACGTCCTGGAGCGAGCCCAGCGCTCGGTGGGGCTCGCGGGCTTCCTCAGCCCGCATCCCCTGGAGCGGCTGGCGCGGGATCTGGCCACCTACCTGCGCCAGCCCGGCCCCGACCGGGCCCTGACCAGCGCGGCGGCCCACGTTCTCGCGGAGGGCCGGCCGGCGGACCTCCTCTGGCGCAACCCCGCCGGGGTGCCTATGCCTGACGAGGTTACGGCCGATCTGTAGGCGCTGACGTCCATGCCACGTTCCCCGCACACGCTGCCGCCGGACTACTTCACGGAGCTCTACGCCGCGAACCCCGATCCGTGGGACTTCGCCACCAGCCCCTACGAACACGCCAAGTACGACGCCACCCTGGCCGCCCTGGGCCGGGAGACCTACGCGCAGGCCCTGGAGGTCGGGTGCTCCATCGGCGTGCTGAGCCGCCGGCTGGCCGACCGCTGCGCGGCCCTGCTCGCCATCGACGTAGCGGACACCGCCCTCGACGCCGCCCGGGCCCGTTGCGCCCCGTGCCCGCATGTCAGCTTCCTGCGCGCGGCGGTGCCGGAAGCGTGGCCCCCCGGCCGGTTCGACCTCGTGGTGCTCTCGGAGGTGCTGTACTTCTTCACGCTCGAGGATCTCGCCCGCATCGCCGCACACCTCGCGGCGGCCTTGAACCCGGGCGGCGAGGTCGTCCTCGTCCATTGGCTGGGGGAGACGAACTTCCCCCTGAGCGCCGACGCGGCGGTCGAGACGCTGATCGGATTCACCCGGGGCCATCTTGAGCCGGGCCACCGGAGCCGCACCGAGCGCTACCGCCTCGACGTGCTGCGGGCGCCCGCGTGAGCCGGACGCCGAGGGCGGAGGAGCCCGGCCCGTCCCTGGTCCACCGGCACGCCGCCTGGGTGCGCCTGACCCATTGGCTCAACGCCGTCGCGTTCCTGGCTCTCGCGGTCAGCGGCGTCGCGATCCTGCTCGCCCTGCCGCGGCTGTTCTGGGGCGAGACCGGGGCCAACGGGGCGCCGGCGGCCCTCGACCTGCCGCTGCCGCTGAACCTCGAGCAGACGGGCTGGGGCCGCAACCTGCACTTCCTCGCCGCCTGGGTGCTCGTCCTCAACGGGATCGTCTACCTCATCGTCGCCTTCGTGGGTGGCCACTTCGCCCGCGACCTCGTGCCGGACCGCGACCAGCTGGCCCCGCGCCACCTCGCCCGCGAGATCGCCGATCACGCCCGCCTGAAACCGGCGCGCGGGCGCGAGGCCCTGCGCTACAACGCCCTGCAGAAATTCGCCTATCTCGTCGTCCTGTTCGTGCTGTTTCCGCTCATGGTGCTCACCGGGCTGACCATGTCCCCGGGCGTCACGACCGCCTATCCGGAGCTCTTCGCCCTGTTCGGCGGCCGGCAATCGGCGCGCACGCTGCACTTCCTCGTCGCCTGCCTGCTCGTGCTCTTCCTCATCGTTCACGTGGCGCAGGTCTTCGTCGGGGGCGTGGGCAACCTGATGCGCGCGATGATTACCGGCCGCTTCCGCGTTCCCCCGGAGACCACTCGGAAGACCCTGACGGAGACTCCCGATGCGTGACCTCTCGCGCCGCCGCCTCCTCACCGGCTCGGGCAGCCTGATCGGCGTCGGCCTCCTCGGCGGCTGTGATGCCCCGGCCCTGTCGCGGCTCGCCTCCCCCTACGACTGGAGCAACGGGCTGACCTTCGCGGTCCAGCGCTGGCTCCAGCGCCACCAGCCCCTGGTGCGCGAGTTCGGACCCGAATCGATCTCGGCGGTGTTCCCGACCATCAACACCACCGACCCCGACAACCCGGATTACCGGCGCTCGAAGGCGATCGGTTTCTCGGACTGGTGGCTGCCGGTCAGCGGCCTCGTGGACAGGCCCGGCGCCTTCTCGCTCTCCGACCTGAAGGCGATGCCCGCCCGCACCCAGATCACCCTGCATTCCTGCGAGCAGGGCTGGTCGGCCATCGGCGGCTGGACCGGGGTGCCCCTGGCCCATCTCCTCGCCCAGGTCGGGCTGAAGCCGGCGGCGCGCTTCGTCGTGGTGCGCAGCGTCGACGGCTGGTGGGACAGCTACGACCTGTTCGACGCCCTCCATCCGCAGACGATCCTGGCCTACGGCATGAACGGCGGTGACCTCCCGGTGGCGCACGGCGCGCCGGTCCGCCTGCGGGTCGAGCGCCAGCTCGGCTACAAGAGCCTGAAGTACGTCAGCGGCATCGAGGCGGTGGAACGGGTCGACGGCTTCGGCAAGGGCCGCGGCAGCATGGTCGCCGAGCTCGGCTTCCCCTGGTACGCGGGCATCTGACGTCCCGCGGCGGCCGTAACCGCGAGTCCCCGGATCGTATAGCGAGGTCCGGTCATCGTTGAACGCCCCGATGGGTACGTAACCGCTCCAGCGGTATCGATCGTTGGAAACAGAACCAACCAGTCATCGTTACGTTTCATGTCCGTTCGATAACGCCGTGTTAAACATGAAGCTGTTTCCTCCGGTCGGAATTCAAATCCGGACGGTCCCATAACGATGCGCGTGTCTCTGAAATCCATCCTGATCGGCTCCATAACTCTGCTCGGCGTCGCCGCGGCGGGTCAGGGCGTGGTCAGCGTCGTGAAGCTCAGGACGATCGAGCGCGAGGTGAAGGAGGTCGCCACGAACTGGCTTCCTTCCGTCAACGTCGTGAACACGATCAGCACGGCGACGCGCGACGTGCGGGTGAAGCTGTACCGCTTCGTCGTCGCCTCGGAGACGCCGCAGGCGCTGGCGGAGAACGAGGCGGGCCTGAAGACCGCCCTCAAGACCCTCGACGGCCTGCGCCGGACCTACGAGCCGCTGATCGGCTCCGCCGAGGAGAAGGCGATCTACGACGCCTTCACGCCCCTGTGGATGCGCTACATCGAGGGCCAGCAGAGGGTCATCGACCTCATGAACGCGGGCCGGAAGGCCGACGCCCTGGCGCTCACCACCAGCGCCGAGATGGCCGACCTGAACAACGGCGCCATCAGGGCCCTGCAGCGGGCCGTCGACTTCAACCGGGACGGGGCCGAGCGCAGCACTGCGTCGAGCATGGCCAGCGCCGACTCGGCCATGCTCACGGCCTGGATCGCGATGGCGATCTCGGTGGTGGCCGCCATCGGCGCGATGCTGTTCAGCCTGTTCGGCGTCGCGCGTCCGATCGAGCGCATGACCCGCACCATGGGCCGCCTGGCCGGCGGCGACACCGCCGTGGACATTCCGTCCCGGACCCGCCGCGACGAGATCGGCGACATGGCCGCCGCCGTGAGCGTGTTCCGGGACAACCTCATCCAGACCCGCGAGCTTGAGGCGGAGACGGTCCAGGCGCGGGCCGGAGCGGAGGCGCAGCGCAAGGCGGCGATGCGGGCGATGGCCGAGAGCTTCGAGGGGGCGGTGGGCGGCATCATCAGCATGGTGACGAGCTCGGCCACCGAGCTGCAGGCCACGGCCCAGAGCATGGCCGGCACCGCGACCCAAACGGCCAACCAGTCCACCAGCGTGGCCGCGGCCGCCGACGAGGCGGCCTCGAACGTCAACACGGTGGCGGCCGCGGCCGAGGAGCTCGGCTCCTCGGTGCAGGAGATCGGCCGCCAGGTCAGCAACTCGGCCGCCATGGCCCAGACCGCCGTGGCCGAGGCCGCCCAGACCGCGACCTTCGTGCAGACCCTCAACACGGCGGTGGCGCGCATCGGCGACGTGGTGACGATGATCACCTCGATCGCCGGCCAGACCAACCTGCTGGCCCTGAACGCCACCATCGAGGCGGCGCGGGCCGGCGAGGCGGGGCGGGGCTTCGCGGTGGTGGCGGCGGAAGTGAAGGAACTCGCCAACCAGACGGCGCGGGCCACCGAGGAGATCGGCGGGCAGATCGCCCAGATCCAGGGCTCGACGGGCCAGGCGGTGGAGGCGATCGGCGGGATCGCGGCGCGCATCCGCGAGATCAGCGGCGTGGCCACCTCGATCTCGGCGGCGGTGGAGGAGCAGGGGGCGGCGACCCAGGAGATCGTGCGCAACGTGGCCCAGGCGGCGCAGGGCACGGGGGCGGTGACGACCAACATCGCGGGCGTGGCCGGGGCGGCCGAGGAGACGGGCGCGGCCGCCGCCCAGGTGCTGGGCGCCGCCTCCGAATTGTCGCGCCAGTCCGAGCATCTCAGCGCCGAGGTCCAGCGCTTCCTCGCCACCGTGCGCGCCGCCTGAGGGCCTCGCCCGAGGCCGCACGACCCTCGGCACGGGACGGGCCCGGAGTAAGCCGGGCCCTTCGGCGTTTCGGGCTCGGCCGACGCCCTAGTTCAGGCCGCCGGCCTCGACCACGAAGCGCGCGATGGCATCCGCCCCGTGGCCGTCGCGGAGCGACGCGAACACGTAGGGCCGGGCGCCGCGCATGCGCTTCGTGTCCGCCTCCATGATCCCGAGATCCGCTCCCACCAGGGGGGCGAGGTCTGTCTTGTTGACGATGAGGAGATCCGAGCGGGTGATGCCGGGGCCGCCCTTGCGGGGGATCTTCTCGCCCCCCGCCACGTCGATGACGTAGAGGGTGATGTCGGCGAGCTCCGGCGAGAACGTCGCCGCGAGGTTGTCGCCGCCGGACTCGATCAGGATCAGGTCGAGCTTCGGGAAGCGCCGGCGCATCTCGGCCACCGCCGCGAGGTTGATCGAGGCGTCCTCGCGGATCGCCGTGTGCGGGCAGCCGCCGGTCTCGACGCCCATGATCCGCTCCTCCGGCAGGGCGCCGGCCACGGTGAGGAGGCGGGCATCCTCCTTGGTGTAGATGTCGTTGGTGATCGCGCAGATCTCGTAGGTGTCGCGGAAGCGCTTGCAGAGCTGCTCCATCAGGGCGGTCTTGCCGGAGCCGACGGGGCCGCCGATGCCGACGCGGAGGGGGCCGTTGGGAGAGGTCATCACAGGGTCCTCAAGACAGATCCTCAGGAGCGGAAGATGCGCGAATACTGGGTCTCGTGCCGGAACGAGCCGAGGTCGAGGTTCAGGGTGGCGCTGCCGAGATCGTCGAGGGTCAGGCCCGGGATCGTGCCGGCGAGCGCCGTCACCCGCGGCGTCAGGGCGGCGATGACCCGGGTGCCCGCGCTCTGGCCGATCGGCGCGCAGCGCAGGGCCGCCGAGACGAGGTTCTGCAGGAAGGCGAGGCCGAAGCCGGCGAGCACCGGGGCCGGCGCCATGCGGTGGGCGCCCGCCGCGAGGCCGACGGCGACGGGATAGGCCACCGCGCCGTCGAGGCCGGCCGCGAGGGCCGCGAGCCCGGGCGTGCCCCAGGCCGCCACGGTGGCGTCGAGGAAGCTTCGGCCCTGCTGGCTCGTCTCCAGATGCAGTTCGCGCGAGGGGGCCAGCGCCAGGGCGAGGTCGTTGACCTCGGCCAGCGCCGGCGCATCGCCGGCGAGCGCCGCCGCGTGCGCCTTTGCCAGGAGGATCAGGTCGTTGCGGCCCGAGCCGTGTTCGAGCACGTCGGCGAGCCAGTCCGTCAGCGAGGCCTCGTCGCCGACCTCGCCGCTCTCCACCGCGCCCTCGAGCCCGTGCGAATAAGCGTAGGCGCCCACCGGATAGCCCGGCGACAGCCACGCCATCAGGCGCAGGGCCTCAATCATGGTCGTGGTGATGTCCGTCGTGGGACTGGGCGTCGTGGGGATGGGCGTCGTGGGGATGGGCGTCGTGGGGATGGGCGTGGCCGTGGTGGTGATGGCCGGCGGCCTCGCCCGCATAGGCCCCGCCCTCCGGCCGGAACGGGCGCTCCACCGCCTCGGCGCTGCCGCCCAGGCCCCGCACCATCTCGGCGAGCACGTGGTCGAAGCCGATATACACCGCGTCGGCCCCGATCTCGGCCGGGATGTGCCGGTTGCCGATGTGCCAGATCAGGCGCTTGAGGGCGTGGTCGTCGGGCGCGCGGATCTCCAGCAGAGGCTCCGGCGCGGCCTCGACCCAGACGAGCCGGCCATCCTGGAGCACCAGGGCGTCGCCGTCGTCGAGGATCGCGGGCTGCTGCAGATCGAGCAGGAACGCCAGGCCGCCGACGGTGCGCATCGCCATGCGCCGGCGGTGCCGGTCCCCGTGGTCGAGCACGATGCGGTCGACGATCTCGCCGGCGAGCGCGTCGCGGCGCAGGACCTTCGTGGCGCGGATCAGGGCTGGGGAAGGAGCGTTCAGCATGGTCTCGCGCGCTGAGGCGGCGGGGTCCTGCGGGGTCGGGTTCGAGGCGGCCAGGGTCTTAAATCCTCGTCCAGGATGGGCGCCCCGGGACAGGGGCCGGTGTCTCCGGAAGGGCGCTCCCCCGCGGCGGAGCCACCCTCGCTCAGAACAGGAAGTACCGCTGCGCCATCGGCAGCACGTCGGCGGGCTCGCAGACCAGCAGTTCCCCGTCGGCGCGGACATCGTAGGTCTCGGGGTCGACCTCGATGGTCGGGGTGGCGTCGTTGAGGAGCATGCTCTTCTTCGAGATGCCGCCGCGCACGTTCTCGACGGCGACGAGGCGCTTCTGCAGCCCGAGGCGCTCGCCGAGGCCGTCCTCGATCGCCGCCTTCGAGACGAAGGTCAGGGCGGTGGCGAAGGGCACCCGGCCGAAGGACCCGAACATCGGGCGGTAATGCACCGGCTGGGGCGTCGGGATCGAGGCGTTGGGGTCGCCCATGGGCGCCGTGGCGATGGCACCGCCCTTGATCACGAGGTCGGGCTTCACCCCGAAGAAGGCGGGCGTCCACAGCACGAGGTCGGCGAGCTTGCCCGGCTCGACCGAGCCGATATGCGCCGAGACGCCGTGCGCGATCGCCGGGTTGATCGTGTACTTCGCCACGTAGCGGCGGGCGCGCAGGTTGTCGTTGCCGCTCGTGTCGCCGGGCAGCGCGCCGCGCTGGCGCTTCATCTTGTCGGCCGTCTGCCAGGTGCGGATGACGACCTCGCCGACCCGGCCCATGGCCTGGCTGTCCGAGGACATCATCGAGAGGGCGCCGATGTCGTGCAGGATGTCCTCCGCCGCGATGGTCTCGCGGCGGATGCGGCTCTCGGCGAAGGCGAGGTCCTCGGGGATGGCCGGGTCGAGGTGGTGGCAGACCATCAGCATGTCGAGATGCTCGTCGATGGTGTTCTTCGTGTAGGGCCGCGTCGGGTTCGTCGAGGAGGGAAGGACGTTGGCGAGCCCCGCCACCTTGATGATGTCCGGCGCGTGGCCGCCGCCCGCGCCCTCGGTGTGGAAGGCGTGGATGGTGCGGCCCGCGAAGGCCTTGATCGTGTCCTCGACGAAGCCGGATTCGTTGAGGGTGTCGGAGTGGATCATCACCTGCACGTCGTGGAGGTCGGCCACGGTGAGGCAGGTGTCGATGGCGGCGGGCGTGGTGCCCCAATCCTCGTGCAGTTTCAGCGCGCAGGCCCCGGCCCGGATCATCTCCACGAGGCTCTCGGGCCGCGCGGCGTTGCCCTTGCCCGCGAAGGCGAGGTTCATCGGGAACGATTCCGCCGCCTCGATCATCCGGGCGAGGTGCCATGGGCCGGGGGTGCAGGTGGTGGCGAAGGTGCCGTGCGCCGGGCCGGTGCCGCCGCCCAGCATGGTGGTGACGCCCGAGCACAGGGCCTCGTCGATCTGCTGCGGGCAGATGTAGTGGATGTGGCTGTCGAACCCGCCGGCCGTGAGGATCTTGCCCTCTCCGGCGATGACTTCGGTGCCGGGGCCGACCACGATGTCGACGCCCGACTGGATGTCCGGGTTGCCGGCTTTGCCGAGCCTGGCGATCCGGCCCTTCACGAGGCCGACGTCGCACTTCACCACGCCCCAATGGTCGAGGACCACCGCGTTGGTGATGACGGTGTCGACAGCGCCGTCCTGGTTGGTCAACTGGGACTGGCCCATGCCGTCGCGGATGACCTTGCCGCCGCCGAACTTCACCTCCTCGCCGTAGGTGGTGTGGTCGCGCTCGACCTCGATCACCAGGGACGTGTCGGCCAGCCGGATGCGGTCGCCGGTGGTGGGGCCGAACATGTCGGCATAGGCGGCGCGGGGGAGGGCGGCGCGGGGGGGCAGGGTGGCCATGGTGTCAGAGCGCTCCCATCACGTCGCCGCGGAACCCGTACACGGTGCGGCCTCCGCCCAGCGGCACCAGCACCACGTCGCGGGTCACGCCGGGCTCGAAGCGCACCGCCGTTCCGGGCGCGATGTCGAGGCGCTGGCCCCGGGCCTTCTCGCGCTCGAAGGTCAGGCCGGGATTGACCTCGTAGAAGTGGTAGTGCGAGCCGACCTGGATCGGCCGGTCGCCGACGTTGGACACGCTCAGCAGGGTGCGCGGCGCGTCCGCGTTGAAGACGATCTCGCCGGGCAGCGTGGTCACGGTGCCGGGCACCTCGGCCGAGGCCGCCCCCCGGATCGGGTGGTGCACGGTGACGAGCTTGGTGCCGTCCGGAAAGGTCGCCTCGACCTGGATGTCGTGGATCATCTCGGGAATGCCGTCCATGCACTGCTCGGCCGTCAGCACGTGCCCGCCGGCCTGCATCAGGTCCGAGACCGAGCGCCCGTCGCGGGCGCCCTCGACCACGAAGTCGCTGATCAGCGCCACCGCCTCCGGGTAGTTCAGCTTCACGCCTCGGCCGAGCCGGTTGCGGGCCACCTGCGCGGCCATGGCGAGGAGGAGCTTGTCCTTTTCGCGTGGGGTCAGGAGCACGGGGAACCTCGGGGCTTGGGCGCGGACGTCTCTGACGCGGACGTCTCGGGGGAAGGCAAGGACCGTGCGCGGCGGGGCCGCGCCTCGGCGACGCGGCGCGCATGGATGCATCCCTGGCGAGCGAGCGCAAGCGCCCCGCGGCCCGCCCGCCGGTTGACAGGACGCGGCTCCCCGGCCGAACAGCGAAGCCGATCTTCGTCGCAAGCCAAGGGCCGGCCGTTGACCTATCCCCGCGACCTCGTCGGCTACGGCCGCAACCCGCCGCATCCGCGCTGGCCGGACGGGGCGCGCATCGCGGTGCAGATCGTGCTGAACTACGAGGAGGGCGGGGAGAACTGCATCCTGCACGGGGATGCGGCTTCCGAGGCCTTCCTGTCGGAGCTCGTCGGGGCGCAGCCCTGGCCGGGCCAGCGCCACATGAGCATGGAATCTCTGTTCGAGTACGGCTCGCGCGCCGGGTTCTGGCGGCTCTGGCGGCTGTTCCGCTCGCGCAACATCCCCGTGACCGCCTTCGCGGTCGCCACGGCGCTCGCCCGCCATCCCGATGTCGCCGCCGCCATGCGGGAGGCCGATTGGGAGATCGCCTGCCACGGCCTCAAATGGATCGACTACCGGAACTTCACCCGCGCCGAGGAGAAGGCGCACATGGACGAGGCGATCCGCATCCACACCGAGATCACGGGCGAACGGCCGCGCGGCTGGTATACCGGGCGCTCCTCGCCCCACACCCTGGACCTCGGGATCGAGGCCGGGATGACGTATCTCGCTGATTCCTACGCCGACGACCTGCCGTACTGGATCGACGAGCCCAGCGGCCGGGGCCTCGTGGTGCCCTACACCCTCGACGCCAACGACATGAAATGCGCGGCGATCCAGGGCTTCAACACCGGCGAGCACCTGTTCACCTACCTGCGCGACACCTTCGACGCGCTCTACGAAGAGGGCGCGGAGGCGCCCAAGATGATGTCGGTGGGCCTGCATTGCCGCCTCGTCGGCCGGCCGGGGCGGATCGGCGCCCTGGTCCGCTTCCTCGACCACATCGCCGCCCACGACCACGTCTGGGTCGCCCGCCGCATCGACATCGCCGAGCACTGGATCCGGCACCACCCGCCGGCCTGAGGCTCCGCCATGAGAGAGATCCGCAGGGACGCCGCCCCACCCCCCGCCCGCCGCCGCCGCAAGGACGGCGAGGCGCGACGGGAAGCCATCCTCGATGCCGGGCTCGCAGTCTTCTCGAGCCTCGGGCTGCACGGGGCCAGCGTCGAGGGCATCGCCGAGCGCGCCGGCCTCTCGAAGACCAACCTGCTCTACTACTTTCCCTCGAAGGAGGCGCTCTACGTCGCGGTGCTGCGCCGGGTGCTTGCGGTCTGGCTCGATCCCCTCCAGTCCCTCGATGCCGACAGCGAGCCGGCCGCGGCGTTCCGGGGCTACATCCGCGCCAAGCTCACCCTGTCGCGGGACGCACCCCAGGCCTCGCGGCTGTTCTGCCTGGAGATCGTCCAGGGCGCGCCGCTGCTGCGGCCGGAGCTCGAGGGACCCCTGCGCGACCTCGTCGCGGCCAAGGCCGCGATCATCCGGGGCTGGAGCGCGGCCGGCCGGATCGGCCCGCACGACCCGCACCACCTGATCTTCTCGATCTGGGCGATCACCCAGCACTATGCCGATTTCGCCGTGCAGGTGGATGCCGTGACCGGGCGCGGGCTCGACGACCCGGACTTCTTCGAAGGCGTGGTCGCCAGCACCCAGGCCCTGATCCTGGCCGGCCTCGGCCTGCGCTGACCCCCGAAACGCCGCCCCCGGCCTGGGCAGGGAGCGCCCAAACGGCCGGCAGAACGGAGAGAGTTTAGGCAAGCGGCCCAAAACCGCCCGCGAGAGTTTGACCATTCGGTCCGAATGGGATTGGATCATCGCAGCCGGGGGCGATTCACAGTCTCCGCACCGTGTTCGACGATCCCTGGACTTGAACTGTCCGGGTCACGCTTTCTCAAAGTCTTGTCTTTATCCGGGCCAGGCCCGTGCGAGCGAGGTTGCCATGAATGTCGGCGTCTTCATCCCGATCGGAAACAACGGCTGGCTTCTCTCGGAGAACGCGCTGCAGTACAAGCCGAGCTTCGAGCTGAACAAGCAGGTGGTCCTCAAGGCCGAGGGCTACGGCCTCGACTTCGCGCTGTCGATGATCAAGCTGCGGGGCTTCGGCGGCAAGACCGAGTTCTGGGACCACAACCTCGAATCCTTCACGCTGATGGCGGGGCTGGCGGCCGTCACCAGCCGGATCAAGCTGTTCGCCACGGCCGCCACCCTGTGCATGCCCCCCGCCATCACGGCGCGGATGGCCGCCACCATCGATTCGATCTCGAACGGGCGCTTCGGCCTCAACCTCGTCACCGGCTGGCAGCGGCCGGAATATTCGCAGATGGGCCTCTGGCCGGGGGACGAGTACTTTTCACGCCGGTACGCGTACCTCTCGGAATACGCCCAGGTGCTGCGCGACCTGTGGGAGACCGGCGTCTGCGACCGCAAGGGCGAATTCTTCCAGATGGAGGATTGCCGCCTCAGCCCGCGCCCGCAGGCCGACATGAAGATCATCTGCGCCGGCCAGTCCGCGGCCGGCATGGAATTCACGGCGCGATACGCCGACTACAACTTCTGCTTCGGCAAGGGCGTGAACACCCCCACGGCCTTCGCCCCCACGGTGGAGCGCCTGGAGGCGGCGAAAGCCGCCACGGGCCGCGACGTCTCCTCCTACGTGCTGTTCATGATCATCGCCGACGAGACCGACGAGGCCGCCCGCGCCACCTGGGAGCACTACAAGGCCGGAGCCGACCAGGAGGCCATCGCCTGGCTCGGGGTCCAGGGCGCGGCCGACACCAAGTCGGGGGCCGATACCAACGTGCGCCAGATGGCCGACCCGACCTCGGCCGTGAACATCAACATGGGCACGCTGGTGGGCTCCTACGCCGAGGTGGCGCGCATGCTCGACGCGGTCGCGACGGTGCCCGGCACCGAGGGCGTGCTCCTGGTGTTCGACGACTTCCTGAAGGGCCTCGATGCCTACGGCACCCGCATCCAGCCCCTGATGACGAGCCGCGCGCACGTAGTGCCCAGCGCCGAGCCGATGGCGAAGGTGGCGTGATGGAGACGGTGGCCAAGCCCGCCGGCTACACCGACGCGGCTGGGCGCCAGGGGAGCCTCACCCTGGCGGCCCGGCCCGAGCCCATCGCCTTCGACGCGAGCGCCACCGCGCTCATCGTCGTCGACATGCAGAACGCCTACACCACGAAGGGGGGCTACCTCGATCTCGCCGGCTTCGACGTCTCCGGCACCGGGCCGGTGGTCGAGCAGATCGCCCGCGCGGTGCGGGCGGCGCGGTCGGCCGGCATCCGGATCGTCTGGTTCCAGAACGGCTGGGACCCGGATTACGTCGAGGCCGGGGGACCGGGCTCGCCGAACTGGCACAAGTCCAACGCCCTCAAGACCATGCGGGCCCGGCCCGGCATGAACGAACGCCTCCTCGCCAAGGGCACCTGGGACTACGCCCTGGTGGATGCCCTCAAGCCCGAACACGGCGACATCGTGCTGGGCAAGCCGCGCTACAGCGGCTTCTACAACACCCAGCTCGACAGCCTGCTGCGCGCGGCCGGCATCCGCACCCTGGTCTTCACCGGCATCGCCACCAACGTCTGCGTGGAATCGACCCTGCGCGACGGCTTCTTCCTCGAATATTTCGGCATCGTACTGGCCGACGCCACCCATCAGGCCGGTCCGCCGGCCCTGCAGGCGGGGGCGCTTTCCAACATCGAGACCTTCTTCGGCTGGGTCTCGGACGTCGCCGCCTTCGAGGCGGCTCTCGGGCCGGACCTTCGACGGACGGAGGCCGCGGAATAGGGCGGTCGATCCGTCCTCGCGCGGGGGCCTGTCCGCTCCCGAGCGTGGAGGCGGACCGCGCGTGTCCCACTCCCCTCTGCGGGGGGAAGGACAGGCCCTCGGGCGGGGTTCGTCCGGACGGCCGAGAAGAACGTCTGAAGCAGCGCGCCGGCAAGGGGCATGAGTGCCCCGTCGCGCGTCCCGCCACCGCCAAGCCCGGCCGATGTCCGGGCCGATCGAGTCGCCCTCCAGGAGTCCCCGACGATGCCCAAGACCGTGATCATCCCGCCCGGCACCGGCAAGCCGCTGGCGCCCTACGTGCCCGGCACCCTGGCGGACGGCGTGCTCTACGTCTCGGGCACGCTGCCCCTCGATGCCGACGCGAACGTCGTCCACGCGGGCGACGCCGCCGCTCAGACCCGGCACGTGCTGGAGACGATCAAGGGCGTGGTCACCGCCGCGGGCGGCACCATGGACGACGTCACCTTCAACCACGTCTTCCTCAAGGACTGGGCCGACTACGCCGCCATCAACGGGGTCTATGCCGAGTACTTCCCCGGCGAGAAGCCGGCGCGCTACTGCATCCAGTGCGGGCTCGTGAAGCCCGACGCCCTGGTGGAGATCGCCTCCGTGGCGCATGTGGGCGGGGCCTGAGGCTTCGCGATGGGCAGCGCGATCCACCATGCCGTGCACGGTACCGGCGACCGCACGGTGCTGCTGTCGCCGGGCCTCGGCGGCTCGGCCGCCTACTTCGCGCCGCAGATGGCGGCGCTGACCGAGCGGTTCCGCGTCGTCACCTACGACCATCGCGGCACCGGCCGCTCCGGCGGCCCCCTCGAACCCGGACACGACATCGCCGCCATGGCCCGCGACGCCCTCGCGGTGATGGAGGCCTGCGGCGTCGCCCGCTGCGACGTCGTCGGGCACGCCCTCGGCGGGCTGATCGGCCTCGAACTCGCCCGCACCCATCCGGAGCGCGTCGGCCGCCTCGCGGTGGTCAACGGCTGGGCGAGGGCGGATTCCGCGACGAAGCGCTGCTTTGCCGCCCGCAAGGTGCTGCTGGCCGAGAGCCCGGAGGCGTATGTCCGCGCCCAGGCGATCTTCCTCTACCCGGCGCCGTGGCTCTCGCAGAACGCGGCCCGCGTGGCGGAGGACGAGGCGCATGCCCTGGCGCATTTCCCCGGCCGCGAGACCGTGCTCGCCCGGATCGCCGCCCTCGAGGCCTTCGACCTGACGGCGGATCTCGAGGCGATCGGGCACGAGACCCTGGTGATGGCAGCGGATGACGACGTCCTGGTGCCCTATCTGTGCTCGGAGGACCTTGCGCGCGGCCTGCCGAACGCGCACCTCGACCGGGTCCCCAGCGGCGGCCACGCACACAGCGTCACCCGCGCCGATGCCTTCAACCGGACGCTCGTGGCGTTCCTCGACCGACAGGAGTGATCACCGTGAGCCAGACGAGGCCGAGCGAGGCGGCGCCCACATCCGTCGAGGCCGACGCCTGTGCCGTCGCGCCCGGCGCCTTCCGCGGCGCCATGGCGCGCGTGGCCAGCGCGGTCCACCTCGTCACCACCGACGGCGCGGGGGGCCGGGCCGGCTTCACGGCCTCGTCGGTGTGCAGCGTGAGCGACGGGCCGCCGACGCTGCTGGTCTGCATCAACCGGTCGTCCTCCGCCTACGCGGCGGTCAGCGCCAACGAAGGCCTCTGCGTGAACACCCTGGCGCACGACCAGGCCGGGGTCGCCGCCGCTTTCGGCGGGCGGACCCCAATGGCGGCGCGCTTCGAGGCCGGCACCTGGACCACCCTGATCACCGGCGCGCCGGCCCTTCTCGGCGCGCTGACGGCGTTCGATTGCCGCATCGTCGGCCGTCACCCGGTGGGCACCCACGACGTGCTCTACTGCGAGGTCGTGGGCCTCGCCGAGCCGGGCGACGGGCACGGGCTCGTCTACGCCGACCGGGGCTATCACACGGTGCCGCTCGGCGCGGCGGCCCCGCGGGAGGCCGCCGCCTGAGGGCCGGTCCGCCGCAGCGGTCCGGCCGCGCCGAGGCGAGGCCTACCAGCGGTCGCCGCGGCGGGCGCGGACCGAACCGGTGCTGATCTCGTCCTGGTAGCCCTGGGAAACGGCGGCCCGGGCGCGGCCGTCGCGCAGTTCGTGGACATTGCGGGCGCCAGCCTGCCCTTCGAGGCCACCCGGCGCCACGGCGGCGGGGATGCCGGCGGGGGCATTGTAGCTCTGGGCGAGGGCCCCCGAGGCGGACAGGCCCAGGGCGACGGCGAGGGCGGCGGTGAGACGGCGATGGATCATGGCGGTCATCCTGGATTGAACGGGTGCCGTGGAGACGCGAGGCGCACCCGCCGAGTTCCTAGAATTTGTGCATGTCCGCCGCATGAAACAACAGAGAATGCTTGCCGACTGTGCAATGAAGCGTGGTTACGCCGGCAATAGCCCGGCCAGTCGCGAGGCCCAGATCTGTCGTCCTATAATTTCTCGCGTTCGATCAAGCCCTTGCGCGAATGCCTCTTATTCCCGCAGCCTTCGCGGCGCGTTGGCATGATCTTGGAGCGGCAGGTGCGGCACGGCACACGCGTCCGCCCTCACGCGGCCCGAGAAACGCGCACAGGCAGACCGGAATCGGGCGCTTCGCCTCGTCCCCGGACGGCCGGCCGTCAGCCGGCGCGGCCGATGGTGGCCTCGATCTGGCCGTGGGGCTCGTCGGTGGGCAGGAAGACCTGTCCGCCATGGGCGATGCCGAAGGGCGCGAGGTTCATCGGGATGTAGTGCTTGTTGGGCATCGCGAACTGGAGCTCGGCGATGTCGGGGCGGGCCGCCAGCACCGCCTCGCCCATCCGGTACATGCTGTCCTGGACGCCGGCGCTGTAGGTGGTGGCGAAGACCGTGATCAGCGTGTCGAGGATGGCCGCGTTGGCCGCCACCGGATCGTCCGGCGGCGCGGTCCAGGTCCAGGTCGCGTCCATGCTGGTGGCGCAGATGCGGTCGTCGGTGTCCGGCAGGGTGCGGAAGGCGTCGTCGACGAAGTCGGACCAGCCGGATTCGGTGGTCTTCATCAGGGTGTAGCCGCGCAGGCCCGATTGCAGCACCGACCCGTCCCGGTCGGCCACCAGCCGGACGAAGGGCTGGCCGTTGCCGTCGAGGGTGAAGGTGTGGGGATGCGGCGCGCCGTCGACCGCCCGGCGCAGCCAGCGCGTCTCCAGAGCCTCAATGGTGACGGCGGCGACCTGCGGGTAGCGCTCCAGGAACAGGGCGGCGACGTGTCCGACGAAGGCTTCGGTCTCGGCCTCGACGTACTGGGCCGCCGTGATGTTGACGATGTTCTTGATACTGTCGGTGGCGATCACCTGGCGGTTGTCCGCCGCCGTCCAGGCCGCCCCGAAATCGCCCTCCAGCAGCACCGTGAGGGCGAGCTCGCGCACCGCGTGGCGCGTGCTCGCCCGGGCGAGCCGGAGCACCCGCACGCGGCCCTTGCCGTAGCGTGCCTTCGTCAGCGCCATGATGGGTCTCCTCCGGTGATGGGATGCGAGGATCTCACGCCTCGGCGGCGTGGGCGAGGCGGGCCGCCTCGGCCCGGGCGCTGGCCCGGCTGCCGAGCCCGTTGAAGAACAGGTTCAGGGTCACCGCCGACAGGGCGGCCAGCAGGATGCCGGATTCCAGCAGCGGATGCAGCACGTCGGGCATTTGCTTGAAGAAGGCGGGCGCCACCAGGGGGATGAGCCCGAAGCCCACCGACACCGCGACCACGAACAGGTTGTTGCGGTTGCCGGCGAAATCCACCGCACCGAGGATGCGCGTGCCCGTGGCCGCCACCATGCCGAACATGACGAGCCCGGCCCCGCCGAGGACGCATTGCGGCACCGCCTCCACCAGGGCGGCGAGCTTCGGGATCAGGCCGAGGACCAGCATCACGACGCCGCCGATCACCGTGACCCAGCGCGAGCGCACGCCGGTGATGCCGACGAGGCCGATGTTCTGCGAGAACGAGGTGTACGGGAAGGTGTTGAACACTCCGCCCAGCATCGTGCCGAGGCCGTCGGCCCGCAGGCCGCGGATCAGGCGCTTCTCGTCCACGGTCTCGCCGGTGATCTCGGCGAGCGCCAGGAACATGCCGGTCGATTCGATCATCACCACCACCATGACGAGGCAGAGGGTGAGGCTGGCCACCAGGTCGAACTTCGGCATCCCGAAGGCGAGGGGGTGCACGAGGTCGAACCACGGCGCGGCCGCCACCCGCGACAGGTCGACGAGGCCGAAGGCGCCCGCCGCCGCCATGCCGACCACGATGCCGATGAGCACCGAGGCCGAGGCGACGAAGCCGCGGGCGTACCGGGTCAGGGCCAGGATGACGAGGAGGACGAACAGCGCGAGGCCGAGATAGAGCAGGGCCCCGTAGCGCGGGTTGCCGACCCCGCCCGCGGCCCAGTTCACCCCGACCCGCATCAGCGATATGCCGATGACCAGGATGACGGTGCCGGTCACCACCGGCGGGAACAGGGGCAGAAGGCGTCCCACCAGGGGCGCGGCGAGGAGGGCGAACAGGCCCGCGACGATGACCGCGCCGTAGATGCCGGCGAGCCCGAGGGCGGGGTTGGTGCCCATGGCGATCATGGGCGTCACCGCCGCGAAGGTCACGCCCATCATCACCGGCATGCGGATGCCGATGCCGGGCAGGCCCCAGCTCTGGATCAGGGTGGCGAGGCCGCAGGCGAACAGGTCGGCGCTGACCAGCATCGCCACCTGCTCGGGCGGCAGCTTGAGGGCGCGCCCGACGATGAGCGGCACCGCGACGGCCCCGGCATACATCACCAGGACGTGCTGGAGGCCGAGCAGGCCCATGGCCACCGGCGGCACCCGGGCGGCCGGCGCGGCCGGGATGGTCTGAGCAGAGCCGTGATCCACGCGTCGGTCTCCCGTCCCGCGAGCCCCGTGGGGCTGCCGCTCCCGAAGTCCGCAAGCCACGTGCCATCCCCGGCCGCCGTTCCGGGGGCGCGGGCGCCCTCGACCGCGCAGCGCTCCGGTGTAAGATCCGGCCCAACAGCGCGGCTTGACGCTGGTCGGGCGAGGACAGGGACATGATCAGGATCACCGCTCTCGCGGGAGCGCTCCTCTGCGCGGGCCTCGGCCAGCCGGCCCTCGCCCGGGTCACCGCCCTCGAGATCCGGACCGTCGAGCCCTTCGCCGACGGCCAGAGCTTCGGCGAGGCCGGCGCCTACGAGCGGGTGATCGGCGTCGCGCGCGGGGAGCTCGACCCGGCCGACCCGCGCAACGCCGGCATCGTCGACCTCGTACGGGCGCCCCGGAACGCGCGCGGGCTCGTGGAATACAGCACCGATTTCTTCATGCTCCGGCCGAAGGATCCGGCCCGCGCCAGCGGCACGCTGCTCTACGAGGTGCTCAACCGCGGCCGGAAGTTCCTCTTCAACTGGGTCCTCGACGCGCCGCCGCAGGCGGCCCAGGCAGTGAACGATCCGCGCACCGCCCAGGATGCGGGCACCGCCCTGGTCCTGCGCCGGGGCGACACCGTGGTCTGGTCGGGCTGGGAGGCGGAGGCCCTGCGCCAGCAGGGCGGCATGGCGATCGACGTGCCGGTGGCGACCCAGGGCGGGGCGCCCATCGTGGAGACCGTGCGCGACGAGCTCGTGAGCGCCACCCGGGGGCCGCCCGAGGCGCCGTTCTTCCTGACCTTCAAGGCGGCGAACACCGACAGGGCGGGCGCCCGCCTCACCGTTCGCCGCCGGGAGGCGGACACGCCGCGCCCCGTCCCGGACGGCGCCTGGACCTTCGCCGGGCCCGGGGAACTCCGCCTCCTGCCCGCGGCCGTCAAGCCGGAGCCCGGCACGCTCTACACCCTGACCTACCCGGCGGCGAACCCGAAGGTGCTCGGCATCGGGTTCGCCGCCACCCGGGACGTCGTCGCCCATCTGCGCGGGCCGGCCTCGCCCGGGAACCCGGCGGGCGGCGCGATCCGCCACGCGGTGGCGCTCGGCATCTCGCAGAGCGGGCGCTTCCTGCGGGACTACGTGCATCAGGGCTTCAACCAGGACGAGGACGGCCGGCGCGTCTTCGACGGGATGCTGCTGCACATCTCCGGCATCGGCGGCGTGTACCTGAACGCCCGTTTCGGCCAGCCCTCGCGCACCAACACCCAGCACGAGGACCACCTCTACCCTGAGAACGCCTTTCCCTTCTCGGCCGCTCCCCAGCACGATCCGGTGACGGGCCGGACCGGCTCGCTGCTGCGCGGGGACGGGTTCGACCCGCTGCTGATGGAGGTCAACACCAGCACCGAGTACTGGCAGAAGGGGGCCTCGCTCCTCACCACCGATCCCCTGGGCCGAAGCGACACCGCCCTGCCGGAGACCGCCCGGGCCTATCTCGTCTCCAGCGGGTTTCACTACGGGCGCGCCGGCCTGAACGCGGGCCGCGGGCCGTGCCTCCATCCGCGCAACACGCTCAGCCCGGCCCCGGCCCTGCGCGCCCTCCTGGTCGCCCTGGAGGAATGGGTCTCCCGCGGGGTCGCACCGCCGCCGAGCCGCGTGCCGAATCTCGCCGACGGGACGCTGGTGCCGGCCGCGGAGACGGGCTTCCCCTACATTCCGGGCCTGCGCCTGCCGGATGCCCCGAACGCGATCGCCCGCTTCGCGAGCGCCGTCGATCCCCATCCGGAGAGCGGTCCGCAGTACCGGCCCCTGGTGCCGAAGGTCGATGCCGACGGCCACGACATCGCCGGCATCCGCCTGCCCGACGTCGCCGCGCCGCTCGCGACCCAGACCGGGTGGAACCTCTACGCCGAGCCCTTCCCGGCGGGCGAGCTCTGCGACCGCGAGGGCAGCCGCCTGCCCCTGGCCGAGACCCGGGCCGAGCGCGAGGCGAAGGGCGACCCGCGCCGCTCACTGGCCGAGCGCTACCCGGACCGGGGCGACCGCACGGCGGCCTTCGCCCGTGCGGCGGACGGCCTCGTGGCGGAGCGGCTGCTCCTGCGGGAGGACGCGGAGCGTCTCGTCGCCGCGGTCCGCGCGGCGGAGGCTCAACCCTGATCCGATGCGCGGGGCGCTCCCTTGCGCAGGTCTTCCTTGCGCAGGTCGTCGTAGAGGCGCTGGACCTCCTGGATCGTCGCGGATCCCCGGCTCCAGTTCGTCTCGCGGACATTGGTCTCGGTGAAGGCGCTGTGCGAGCTGCCGCCGAAGCCGTTGAAGACCGTCTCGACGCCGTCGACCCGGTAGTCGATGCGGTAGGACGGGGCGAGGCCCGCTCCCTTGCCCGATCCTCTGCCCTTGCCGGTGACCCCGATCCGCACCAGGGCGTCGCCGTGCCGCTTCTGGCAGAAGCGCATGTTCCCGAGGAGCCGGCGCAGGTACGCCTCGGGCTCGGCCAGGTCGCCCGCGACCTGGATCAGCGTCGCGTCGGGCGGGAGATGCGTCTTGCGGATCATGGCTGGTCTTGCTGCCTGTCGGGCGCCCATCGGCCGGGCGGGATGATCGCCGCCCAGACCACATTTTCGCGCGTCTGGCGATCCATGCGCGGCGGGAAGCCGGCCCCGGATGGCCCGTTGCCTGCTATGCCCACCCGGCCGCCGGCCCCGCGCAGGAAGGATCACGATGCCGACCCTCGACGACCTGAACCAGGCCCCGCGCGGGGATGTCGTCGCCGCCCTCGGGGCGGTGTTCGAGCACGCGCCCTGGGTCGCCGAGGCCGTCGCCGCGCAGCGGCCGTTCCCCACGGTGGAGGCCCTGCTCGCCGCGATGCAGGGGGCGGTGGAGGCGGCGCCCGAGGCGGCGCGCCACGCGCTCCTCACCAACCACCCGGAGCTCGCCGGACGCGCCGCCCGCGCCGGGACCATCGCGCCCGATTCCCTGGCGGAGCAGGCCGGCGCCGGTCTCGACCGGCTGTCGGAGGCGGAGTACGAGCGGTTCGCGGCCCTGAACGCGGCTTATGGCCGGACCTTCGGGTTTCCCTTCATCCTCTGCATCAAGCGACACGGCCGCGCCTCGCTGCTGCGAACCTTCCAGGCGCGCCTCGCCGCCGATCCGGAGGCGGAGCGCCGGACCGCCCTGTCCGAGGTGTTCCGCATCGCCGCCCTCCGCCTCTGCGCCCTGGTGAGCGGGCCGGGTGCACCCCGCGTCACGGGCCGGATCTCCACCCACATCCTCGACACCGTCGCGGGCCGGCCGGCGCCGGGCGTCCCGGTGGAACTCCACGAGTGGGTGACCGACACCGAGACCGCCCTGGTGGCCCGCACCGTGACCAATGCCGATGGGCGCACCGACGCGCCGCTGATCGGCGGCCGCCCGGTGCCGATCGCCGCCTACGAGTTGCGCTTCCGCATCGGCGATCACTTCCGCGCCAGCTGCCCGGATCTGCCCGAGCCGCCCTTCCTCGACATCGTGACGCTGCGCTTCGGCGTCGCCGATCCGGAGGGGCATTACCACGTGCCGCTGGTGGCGAGTCCGTGGAGCTACCAGACCTACCGCGGCAGTTGAGCGCCGTCGGCTCCCAGATCGCCCGCGTCACGCCGATCCCGCAAAACCCTGCGATTCCAGCCGGCTCCGGCATATTCTTTGCGTGCAACCTGATCGACGGCCGGTCGGGCGAGACGCGGGGAGGACGGGCCTTGATCCATTGGTTTTCGGTCCGGAGCCTGATCGGGCGCGGCGCCGCCGCCGCGCTCCTCGCGATCGGGTTCCTGGCGCTCGCCCCGGCCGCCCGAGCCCAGGGCACGCTGATCGCGCCGGGCGGCCAGCCCCGGGTCACCGCCCCGGGCGGCCTGCGCGGACGGGCCGCCCTGCGCCAGCGCCACAAGGCCCGTCACAGGACGATGCCCCACCGCCGCCACCGCTGAATCGTCCCCGACCCGCCGGCCCTCCGGAGACAAGACCGCATGACCCGTGTCCTCAGCCTTCTCGTTCTCTCCCTCGGCCTTGCCGGCCCGGTCCTGGCCCAGAGCGTCGGCGCGCCGGCCGGCATGGAGGGCGCCACCGCGCCGGGCGGAACCGAGGGCCGGGCCGGCCCGCGCAACGAGGCGGAGGCGATCCGCAGCGGCGAAGCGATCCCGGTCCCGCCCCCGGCCGGCGGCGTTCCGGCCGAGGACATGCCCGCGCGCGGCACCGAGGCCCCGCCCGCGCGTCCCTGACGCTCAGGCCGCGAAGTCAGGCCGCGAAGGCGGCGATGAGTTCGGCCGCCACCAGGGCGGCGATCACGGCGGGGCGCTTGTCGCGCACCTGGCGCCCCCCGATCGGGCAGACGAGGCGGGCCAGCGCCGCTTCGTCGAGGCCCATCGCCCGGAAGGCCGAGAGGAACGTCGCCCGCTTCGTGGCGGACCCGATCAGGCCGAGATACGCGAAGGTGTTCGCCTCCAGCAGGCTGGCGCAGATCAGGCTGTCGAGGGTGTGGCTGTGGGTCACCACCACATGGGCGGCCCCCGGGGGCGCCGATTCCGCCGCGGCGCTGGCGGAGCCGACGATGCGCGCGACGCGCGTTCCCGAGACCCGCGCGATCTCCTCGGGGCGCTCGTCGACGATCCGCGTGCGGAACGGCAGCGGGTCGAGGGCCAGAGCCAGGGCGCGGCCGACATGGCCGGCGCCGTAGATCGTCACCAGGGGCGCCTGCGCCGCGCCCTCGGCCTCCCCGGCCTGCAAGGCGGCGAGCGTCTCGGCATCGGCCCGGCGGATCGCCAGGGTCACGTGCCCGCCGCAGCACTGACCGGTCTCGGGCCCCAGCGGCATGCGCAGGGAGGCCTCGACCGCGTGCGCTGCCAGGAGTTCCCGGGCGCGGGCGATGCCCGCCCACTCGTAGGTACCGCCCCCGATGGTGCCGGCGACGCGGTCCGGCATCACCAGCATGGCGGTGCCGGCCTCCCGGGGCGTCGAGCCCAGCGCCTCCGAGAGGGAGAGGAGGGCCGCCGGCTCGCCCAGCGCGAGGGCGGTCGCCAGAACCTCCGACAAAGTCTCCGAGGGGCCGGAACTCACGGCTGCGCGGATGGGGCGTGTTCGGCCAGCGCCCGCATCCGGTCGACGGCGTCGAGGACGCGCTCGGGCGTCGCCGGCGCGTCGAGGCGGGGACAGTGCCGATGGCCGGCGACGCTCGCCACCGCGTCCGACAGGGCGTGCAGGCCGGCGATGCCGAGCATCAGGGGCGGCTCGCCCACCGCCTTCGAGCGGTAGATCGTCTCCTCGCGGTTCTCGTTCTCGTAGAGCGCCACGTTGAAGATGCGCGGGCGGTCGCCGCAGGCCGGGATCTTGTAGGTGGAGGGCGCGTGGGTGCGTAGGGCGCCCTTGCCGTCCCACCACAATTCCTCGGTGGTGAGCCAGCCGAGCCCCTGGATGAAGCCGCCCTCGATCTGGCCCTTGTCCACGGCCGGGTTCAGGGAGCGGCCGCAATCGTGGAGGATGTCGGCCCGCTCGATCCGGTACTCGCCGGTCAGGGTGTCCACCGCCGCCTGCACGCAGGCCGCGCCGTAGGCGAAGTAGTAGAACGGGTGGCCCCGGCCGGCGTCGCGGTCCCAGTGGATGGTCGGCGTCCTGTAGAAGCCCGTGGCGGAGAGCTGGATGCGGGCGAGGTAGGCCTTGTGGATCAGCTCGCCCCAGGCGATCTCCTGGTTTCCCACGCGGACCCGGTTGGGCAGGAACAGCACCGTCTCGGGCTGCACGCTCCAGGCTTCCGCCGCGAAGGCGACGAGGCGCCCCTTCAGGGTCTGGGCAGCGGCGCGGGCCGCCATGCCGTTGAGGTCGGCCCCCGAGGAGGCGGCGGTGGCCGAGGTGTTGGGCACCTTGCCCGTCGTGGTCGCGGTGATGCGCACGCGGTCCGCGTCGATCTGGAATTCCTCGGCCACCACCTGCGCCACCTTGACGTAGAGCCCCTGGCCCATCTCGGTGCCGCCGTGGTTCAGGCCCACCGAGCCGTCGTTGTAGATGTGCACCAGGGCGCCGGCCTGATTGTAGGCCGTGGAGGTGAAGGAGATGCCGAATTTCACCGGCGTCAGGGCGATGCCGCGCTTGATCGCCGGGCTCGTCGCGTTGGCCGCGTGCAGGGCGGCGCGGCGGCCGGCATAGTCGCAATCCGCTTCGAGTTTGCCCACCAGGTCCCGGATGCAATTGTCGGAGATCGTCTGGTGGTAGGGCGTGACGTTGTCGGTCTCGGTGCCGTAGAAATTGCGCTTGCGCACCTCGAGCGGATCGAGGCCGCAGGCATAGGCCACCTCCTCGATCACCCGCTCGGCCGCCACCATGCCCTGGGGTCCGCCGAAGCCCCGGAAGGCGGTGTTGGACTGGGTGTTCGTGCGGTAGGGCCGCGAGGTCAGGTGCACCGCCGGGTAGTGGTAGCAATTGTCGGCGTGGAACAGCGCCCGGTCGGTGACCGGCCCGGACAGGTCGGCGGCCCAGCCGCAGCGGGCGGCGAGCTGCATGTCCACGGCGAGGATCTTGCCGTCCGCGTCGTGGCCCACGAGGTAGTCCACCTCGAAATCGTGGCGCTTGCCGGTGATGACCATGTCGTCGTCGCGGTCGGGCCGGATCTTGGCGGCGCGGCCGGTCTTCTTGGCGACCAGCGCGGCGACGCAGGCGAACAGGTTCGACTGGCTCTCCTTGCCGCCGAAGCCGCCGCCCATCCGGCGGACCTCCGCCGTCACGGCGGAATTCACCGTGCCGAGCACCTTGGCGACGAGGGCCTGGGCCTCGGAAGGGTGCTGGGTCGAGGTGTGGACCGTGACCTCGTCGTCCTCGCCCGGGATCGCCAGCGCGATCTGGCCCTCGAGGTAGAAATGCTCCTGGCCGCCGATGGCGAGGCGGCCCCGGACGATGCCGGGCGCCTCCGCCAGGACCGCGTCGGAATCGCCGCGCGCCAGCGTCATCGGCGGCCAGACCAGCGTTCCGTCCGCCCGCGCCTGCCGGTAGGTCAGGATGGGGGTGAGGTCCTCGTAGGCGATGACGGCGAGGCGCGCGGCGCGGCGGGCGGCGTCCCGGGTCAGGGCCGCCACCGCGAAGATCGGCTGGCCGAGATAGGACACCGTGTCGTCGGCCAGCATCGGCTCGTCGTCCCGGTGCGAGGAGGAGATCTCGTTGACGCCGGGCACGTCGGCGGCCGTGAACACCGCCACCACGCCCTCCGCGGCGCGCACCCGGGAAAGGTCCACCGAGGCGAGGCGGGCATGGGCGCGCTCGCTGAGTCCCAGGCAGACGTGGAGCAGGCCGGCCGGCTCGGCCATGTCGTCGATATAGACCGCCGAGCCGCTGACGTGGCGCGCCGCGCTGTCGTGGATGCGCGGCGTGTGGGCCCCGCCCGCGATCCGGTCGTCCGCCCTGGGGGCAGGGCGCGCGCGATCAGGCATGGGCCAGGGCTCCGACGGGAGCCAGACGGGTCTCCGGCGCCCGCGGCGCGGCCTCGTGGATCAGGCGCTCGATGAGGTTGCCGGCGACCCTGAGGCGGTAGGCGGCCGAGGCCCGCATGTCGGTGAGCGGGGTGAAGTCCCGGGCCAGCGCCGCCTTGAAGGCCGGGACCATGGCCGCGTCGAGGGGGTGGCCCACCAGGGCGGCCTCGGCCTGCGCGGCCCGCTTCGGAGTTCCCGCCATGCCCCCGTAGGCGATGCGCGCTTCTGCGACGAGGCCGCCGTCGAGGGTCAGGCGGAAGGCGCCGAGCACGGCGGAGATGTCCTCGTCGAAGCGCTTCGAGACCTTGTAGACCGCCAAGCGCGCGCCCCGCGGCAGCGCCGGGACGGTTAAGCCGGTGACGATCTCGCCGGCGGCCCGATCCTGCCGGCCATAGGCGACGAAGAAGTCTTCGAGCGGCAGGTCGCGGGTGCCGCTCCGGCTCGCGAGGTGGAGCGTGGCGCCCAGCGCGATCAGGGCGGGCGCCGCGTCGCCGATGGGCGAGCCGTTGGCGATGTTGCCCCCGAGCGTCCCGGCATTGCGGGTCTGGGCCGCGCCGTGGCGCCGGAACAGCTCGCCGAGATCCGGGTGCAGTCCGGCGAGGGCCGCGCCGGCCGCCGCCAGGGTCACGCCCGCGCCGATGCGCAGGCCCTGCGGCGTTCGCGCGATGGTCGCGAGGTCGCGCACCCGCCCGAGCCAGATCACCGGGTCGAGCACGCGCAGGCCCTTGGTCACCCAGAGGGCGACATCGGTGGCGCCGGCCACGATCGTCGCCTCCGGATGCTCGGCCACGAGATCCACGAGGGCGGGGGTGGTGGCGGGCGCCAGGAAGCGGCCCTTCGGCCCGGAGACCGCCACGGTCTCGTCGTCGCGCAGGGCCAGCAGCCGGGCGAGGGTGTCGGCGTGGGCGGCGTCGAAGGCGTCCGCCTCGGGAGCGGCCAGCGCCCGCTCGGCGGCGCGCACGATGGGGGCATAGCCGGTGCAGCGGCAGAGATTGCCGGCGAGCGCGTCGTCGATGGGGCTCGGCGAGACCCAGACCTCACCGGCCGCCGCGGGCAGGTCCTTGGTCAGGGCGAAGAGCGACATCACGAAGCCCGGCGTGCAGAAGCCGCATTGCGAGCCGTGCTCCTCCACCATCAGGCGCTGCACGGGGTGCAGGGTCCCGTCGGCCGCGCGCAGGTGTTCCACGGTCAGGAGCTGGCAGCCGTCGAGCATGCCCAGGAAGGTGATGCAGGCATCGACGGTGCGGTAGCGCAGGCGCTCGGCGCCGACCGGGCCTTCGGGACGCACCACGACCACCGTGCAGGCCCCGCAATCGCCCTCGTTGCAGCCCTCCTTGGTGCCGATCAGCCGCTCGGACCCGCGCAGCCAGTCGAGCACGGTCAGGGTCGGGTCGCAGGCCTCGATCGTGCGCGCCTCGTGGCCGAGGAGGAAGCGGATGGCGTGTCTCATGCGGCCTCTCATGGTGGAACGCGGATCCCTCTCCCCAGAGCGGAAGAGGGGAGCACCGGGGCCGGAGACGTCCCCCCGCTCCCGGTCCGCTTCCGCGACCTCCCTGCCCCGCGCAGGGGGGAGGGTTCTCGATCCGCCTATTGCGGCAGCTTGTCTTCGATGCCCTTCACGTACCAGTTCATGCCCAGGATCATCGGATCGGGCGCGTTCTCGCCCGCCTTCACCACCTCGGTGCCGTCCTGCTTGACCACGGGGCCGTGGAACGGGTGCAGCGTGCCGTCCGCGATCGCCTTCTTGCTGGCCTCGGCCTTGGCCTTCACGTCGTCGGGCATGTTGGCGAAGGGCGCCAGCACGACCATGCCGTCCTTGATGCCGCCCCAGGTGTCGTGGCTCTTCCAGGTGCCGTCGAGGACGGCCTTGGCCTCCTGGATGACGTAGCCGTCCCAGTCGTCGACGATGGAGGTCAGCTGGGCCTCCGGGGCGAAGCGCATCTGGTCGGAGGATTGTCCGAAGGCGAGCTTGCCCTGCTTCTCCGCCTCCTGCAACGGCGCGGCGGAATCGGTGTGCTGCGACAGGATGTCGGCGCCCTGGGCCAGCAGGGCCTTCGCGGCCTCGGCCTCCTTGCCCGGGTCGAACCAGGTGTTCACCCAGACGATCTTGAGCTTGATGTTGGGGTTCACGGACTGCGCGCCGAGCATGAAGGCGTTGATGCCGCTCACCACCTCGGGGATCGGGAACGAGGCGATGTAGCCCAGCGTGCCCGTCTTCGAGAGCCGTCCCGCGATCTCGCCGCAGATGTAGCGGCCCTCGTAGAACCGGGCCGAGTAGGTCGAGACGTTCGCCGCGCGCTTGTAGCCGGTGGCGTGCTCGAACTTCAGCTTGGGGAATTTCTTGGCGACCTTCAGGGTCGGCTCCATGAAGCCGAACGAGGTCGTGAAGATCAGGCCGTGGCCGGAGCGGGCCAGACTCTCGATCGAGCGCTCGCTGTCGGCCTCGGGCACGTTCTCGAGGAAGCTGGTCTCGACCCGGTCGCCGAGCGCCGCCGCCAGGGCCTTGCGGCTCTGGTCGTGCTGGAACGAGTAGCCGTAATCGGCCACCGGGCCGACATAGACGAAGCCGACCTTCAGCTTCTCGCCGGGCTTCTTCTCCTGCGCCTGCGCTCCACCGATCCCGAGGGCGAGAACGGCCAACAGGGCACACTGCACAATCCGCATCGATCCGATGTCCTTCGAGGTGTGACGCACGCCTAGCGGTGCGGGGTGAAGACCCGGCCGAGGGCCGCCGGGGCGAGGGAGCCGCCCTGCCGCCTGCCGAGGGAGAGCAAGACCAGGGCCAGGATGGTGGCCAGGTAGGGCAGGGCGGAGAGCGCCTGTCCCGGCAGGCCGAGGCCGGCGGCCTGGGCATGGAGCTGGAGCACGGTGGCGCCGCCGAAGAGCATCGCGCCGGCCAGCACCCGCAGGGGGCGCCAGGAGGCGAAGACCACGAGGGCGAGGGCGATCCAGCCGCGCCCGGCCGTCATGGCGGGCGCCCAGAACGGCGTGTAGGCCAGGGACAGGTAGGCCCCTGCGAGACCCGCGCAGGCGCCCCCGAACAGCACGGCGAGGAAGCGCACCTTGCGGACCTTGAGCCCGAGGGCATGGGTGGCGGTGTGGTCGTCGCCGATGGCCCGGAGGATCAGTCCGGCGCGGGTCCGCCACAGGAACCACCCCACGCCCGCCACCAGCGCGAAGGCGAGGTAGACGAAGCCGTCCTGCCCGAAGAGCAGGCGGCCGATGCCGGGCAGGTCGGTGAGGCCGGGAATCCGGAGATGCGGCGCCGGCTCGCGCTTCAGGCCCACATAGGAGGCGCCGACGAGGCCCGAGAGCCCGAGACCGAGGATCGTCATGGCGAGGCCGGAGGCGACCTGGTTGGCGCTGAGCACCACCGTGAGGATGCCGAACAGGGCCGAGAGGGCGAGGCCCGCCCCGGCGCCGGCGGCGGCGCCCACCAGCGTCGAGCCGGTCTCCACCGCCACCGCGAAGCCGGTGGCCGCGCCCAGCACCATCATGCCCTCGACGCCGAGGTTGAGCACGCCCGCGCGCTCGGCGACGAGTTCGCCGAGCGCCGCGATCATCAGCGGCGTGGCGGCGGCGACGATGGTGACGAGCACCATCTGGACGATGTCGAGGCTCACGCGGCGGCTCCCGGCACGAGGCGGACCCGATAGCGCGACAGGGCGTCGGCCCCGAGCACCAGGGCGAGCAGAAGGCCCTGGAAGGCCCGGGTCAGGTCGAGGGGCAGCTTCAGGTCGATCTGCGCGCCCTCGCCGCCGATGGTGGTCAGCGCGATGACGAGGGCCGCCACCAGGATTCCCACCGGGGAGAGCCGGCCGAGGAAGGCCACGATGATGGCGGTGAAGCCGTAGCCCGGCGAGATCGAGGGCTGGAGCTGGCCGATCTTGCCCGCCACCTCGGCGATCCCGGCGAGCCCCGCCGCGCCCCCGGAAACCGCGAAGACCGCGAGCGTCAGGCGGGCGTCGCTGAAGCCGGCGAAGCGCGCCGCGCGGGGGCTGGCGCCCACCACCCGCACGGAGAAGCCGAACAGGGTGCGGGCGAGCACCAGGGTGGCGACGACGATGGCGGCGAGGGCGATCGCCACGCCGGCATGCAGCGTGTCGCCCTCCATCAGGTAGGGCAGGCGGGCGGCGTCATCGAAGGTGACGCTCTGGGGGAAGTTGAAGCCGGCCGGATCGCGCAGGGGACCGCGCGCCATGTAGTCGAGGAGCAGTTCGGCGACGTAGACCAGCATCAGGCTGGTCAGGATCTCGGAGACCCCGAGGCGGACCTTGAGCAGGGCCGGGATCAGCCCGTAGAGCATGCCGGCCACCGTGCCGACGACGAGCATCAGGGGCAGCACCCAGAGGGTGTTGCCGGCAGCCCCGTGGGTGGCGACGCCGATCCAGCCGCCGAACAGGCCGCCGACCACGAACTGGCCCTCGGCGCCGATGTTCCAGATGTTGGCGCGAAAGCAGAAGGCGAGGCCGGTGGCGATGAGGGCGAGGGGCGCCGCCTTCAGGGCCACCTCCTGCAGGGACCAGACTTCGCTCAAGGGGGCCACGAAGTAGGTGACGAAGGCGGCGGCCGGGGAGCGGCCCATGGCGGCGACCACGAGGCCCCCGACCACCAGGGCGGCGGCGAAGGCCAGGACGGGCGAGAGCGCGTCCATCAGGGCCGAGCGGTCGGTGCGCGGCGTCAGGTCAATGCGCATGGGTCGGCTCCCGGGCGAGGTCCGGGGTGACCGCCGCCGGCGGCGGGGCCGGGGGCACCGGCTCCCCCCCGCCCATGAGCAGGCCCAGGGTCTCGCGGGTGGTCTCGGCGGCCGGCACGGCCGGCGACAGGGCGCCGTCGTGCAGCACGGCGATGCGCCCGGCGATCTCGAACAATTCGTCGAGGTCCTGGCTGATCACCAGGACGGCGGCGCCGCGCCCGGCCAGATCGAGGAGCGCCTGCCGGATATGGGCGGCGGCCAGCGCATCGACCCCCCAGGTCGGCTGGTTGACCACGAGGATGCCGGGCTCGGCCAGGATCTCGCGGCCCATCAGGTACTTCTGCAGGTTGCCGCCCGACAGGGTGCCGGCGGCGGGGTCGGGTCCGGCCTTGCGCACGTCGAAGGCGCCGATCACGGCCTGGGCTAGGGCCTTCGCGGCGGCGCGGCGCAGGAATCCGAAGCGGCTCAAGCCGGCCGTCGCGTGGCGCGACAGGATGGCGTTGTCGGACAGGCTCAGGGTCGGGGCCGCGCCGTGGCCGTTGCGTTCCTCCGGCACGAATCCGGCTCCGCCCCGCCGCCGGGCCGTGATGCCGAGGCGCCCGGACGCGACGCCGTCGAACCGCACCATCCCGGGCTCGGGCGCCAGGGCCTCGCCCGAGAGCGCATCGAACAGTTCGGCCTGGCCGTTCCCGGCGATGCCCGCGATGCCCACGATCTCGCCGCCGCGCACGGTGAGCGAGACGCCGTCGAGAGCGGTGCCGTGCAGGCCCGGGGCGGCGAGGGTGAGCCCGGACAGGATAAGGCGCTCGGGCCCGGCCGGCATCCCCGAGGGCGGCTTCACCTCGCCCACCTGCGCGCCCACCATCAGGGCGGCCATCGAGCGGGCGGTCTCGGCGCGCGGATCGCAGGTGCCCACCACCCGGCCGCCGCGCAGGATGGTGGCGCGCGCGCAGAGCCGGCGCACCTCGTCGAGCCGGTGCGAGATGTAGAGGAGCGCCCGGCCCTCGTCCCGCAGGCGCTCCAGCACGGTGAACAGCAGCTCCGCCTCGCCCGGCGTCAGCACCGAGGTCGGCTCGTCGAGGATCAGGAGCTTGGGGTCCTGCAGCAGGCAGCGGATGATCTCGATGCGCTGGCGCTCGCCGGCCGAGAGCGACCAGACCGGACGGTCGGGATCGAGATGCAGGCCGTAGGTGGCGCCGACCGCGCCGATGCGGGCCTTCAGGGTCCCTCCGCTCGGGGTCGGGGGCATCACCAGGGCGATGTTCTCGGCGACGGTGAGATTCTCGCACAGGGAGAAGTGCTGGAACACCATGCCGATGCCGAGCGCCCGGGCCGCCTCCGGGTTGGCCAGACGCACCACGTCGCCGCGATGGGTGACCACCCCCTCGGTGGGCTCCAGGAGCCCGTACAGGATCTTCATCAGGGTCGACTTGCCGGCCCCGTTCTCGCCCAGAAGGGCGTGGATCTCGCCCGCACGGATCTCGAGATCGACCCCGTCATTGGCCGTGAAGTCGCCGAAGCGCTTGACGATGCCGTAGGCGCCGAACAGGGGCGTCGGCCCCTCCGTCCGTCCCGGGGGCGCGACGGGCACCACCCTAGAGCGTCCCGAACAGCGTGCGGGCGAGGCGGGTATGGGCCTCGCGCAATTGCCCGGTCTCGATTCCCAGGGGCTGGCCGTCGACCACGCGCCAGGCGCCCGCCACCATCACCCGGTCCGCCCGGTGGGCGCCGCAGAGCACCAGGGCGGCCAGGGGATCGTGCGCGCCGGAGAAGCGCAGTTCGTCGAGGGTGAACAGCGCGAGGTCCGCCTCGCGGCCCTCCGCGATCCGGCCGATGTCGCTGCGCCCGAGGCAGGCGGCGGAGCCCTCCGTCGCCCAGCGCAGGGCGTCGAGATGGGTCACGGCCTCGGCCCCGTAGGTCAGGCGGTTGATCATCAGGGCGTGGCGCACGCCCTCCATCAGGTTCGAACTGTCGTTGGAGGCCGAGCCGTCGACCCCGAGGCCGACGGGGGAACCGGCCGCCTCCAGCTCGCAGGTCCGGCACTGGCCCGAGGCCAGGGTCATGTTCGAGGTCGGGCAGTGGCACACGCCGACGCCGGCCGCCCCGAGGCGCCCCACCTCGGCATCGTCGAAGTGGATGCCGTGGGCGAGCCAGGTGCGCGGCCCCATCCAACCCACCTCCTCCAGGTAGTCCACCGGGCGCTGGCCGAACATCTCGACGCAGTAGCGGTCCTCGTCGAGCGTCTCGCCGAGATGGGTGTGCAGGCGGCAATCGTGGGCGTCCGCCAGCGCCGCGCTCTCGCGCATCAGACGCTTCGTGACGTTGAAGGGCGAGCAGGGGGCCAGCCCGATCTGCACCATCGCGCCGGGCTTCGGGTCGTGGAACAGGCGCAGGACCCGCTCGCTGTCGGCCAGGATGGTGTCGTCGTCCTGCGTCAGGCATTCGGGGGGCAGGCCGCCGTCGCGCTCGGACAGGCTCATGGAGCCGCGGGTGACGAAGGCGCGGATGCCGAGCGGCCCGGCCTCCTCGACCTGGATGTCGACGGAGGATTCGAGCCCCTTGGGGAAGAGGTAGTGGTGGTCGCCCGCCGTGGTGCAGCCGGAGAGCAGGAGCTCGGTGTAGGCCAGCCGCGTCGCCAGCCGGAACGCCTCCGGGGTGATCCGGTCCCAGACGGTGTAGAGCGCCTTCAGCCAGGGGAAGAGGGGCTTGTTGATCGCCACCGGATGGGCGCGGGTCAGCGTCTGGAAGAAGTGGTGGTGGGTGTTGACGAGGCCCGGGATGACCACGTGGCGCGCGGCGTCGAAGGTCTCGTCCACCGGGGCGGCGGGCGCCGCGCCCGCCCGCACCCGCTCGACGATGCGGGTGCCCTCGACGACGATTCCGCCGCCGGAATCCTGGGCCAGGATCGCCAGAGGGTTGCGGATCCAGAGACGCTTCGATGGGCTGGCTTCGACCATTCTGTCCGTCTTCTCCTCAAGGTCCGCGCGCGCCGGCGCGGACATCCTGCATGGCGAGCGAGGATCGGTCGATGCGAGGCCCCCTCCTACAGCACGTGGAAGGCGACACCGGCCAGGAAGCTCTTCTCCTCGGTACCCTTGAAGTTGAAGCGCTCGATGTTGCCGAACTTGTTGTGCCAGTACTGGAACCCGACGAACACATCGACCCGGTTGGGCTGATCGTAGATCAGCTTGCCCACGTCGAGAACCAGGTTGGTGCGCGACAGGAACTCCAGGCCCGTCTTCGGATTGAAGGCGAACGCCCCCGGATCGCTCACGCCCCGTCCCTTGGGCAGGACGATGTTGTTGAAGCCCGCGATGCTCAGGGGCAGGCCCGTGAAGGTCAGCGGAAAGTTGTAGACGATCTCGAACTCCGGCACGACGTCGAAGCTGACGTCGCGGTTGGGCGCCACGTTGAATCCGTTGCGGTTCCACTCCTTGTAGGCGTGCACCGAGGCGTTGAGGAATCCCGCCGGCACGTCGAAGGCGAAGTTCAAGCCCCCCACCACGTCGCGCTTCTTCGAGCCGAAGGCGTCGTTCTGCGCGTTGGCGTCGAAGCCGAAGGCGAGGGACACGTCCTTGACGATCCCGGGCACCACGAAGGCCTTGGTGCCGGTGAGAGCGTTCAGGCTCAGCGTGCCGCGATAGAGGCCGTAGGCCTCGGTGTTCCCGTAATCGTAGAAGGTCGGCACCCCGAAGCCGTCGGTTCTGCCGGCCGGGAACTGGGCGCCCGACTTCAGGATGTCGAGGGAGAAGAAGTTCGTGCCGTACTCCCAGGCATCGGCGTGGGAGATGTTGAGGATGTGCTTGGGCGCGTCCTGGTTGCGGAAGCTGCCATCGGCCCGCTGGACCTGGCTGCCCGGGCTGGCCGCCGGGAACTGGTAGCGGTAGCTCACCTGCGTGTCGGAGAACAGGAAGAACGCGGAGGGGACCTCGGCGGGCGCCACCGGAGCCTTCTCGGCCTTCAGATCGGCACCGGCGGCCGGCGCGAGGGCGGAGAGGCACAGGGCCACGGCCGCCATGGGCAGAGCGAACTTCGTGATGGTCATGTCGTCCCCCGGAGGCTTGCTTGCCCGTCGGGAGTGCCCCGCAGCAACCGGTATGCCAGCGCGCGAGCCGTCCGGGCGTTGGTTCGCGCCGTGGACAAATCTGCAACAATCGCATCGGCCGCGCCCGGGCGGAGGCGGGGGCGGCCTCCCCGTTTCGGGGCCGGAGCCGCCGGAACCACGCGGGGCCGGGGCCGAATCGCCGCATCCGCCGGCGCAGCGCCCTGGTGCTTCGCGAAACCCGCACTAGGATGCGTCCACGACCTCCGGCTTGCCTCGTGGCCGCGAAGGCGAGTCCATCGAGAGCCCGTGCCCGCGTCCCAAACCCGTGCCGAACGCCTGGCGGACGCGATCGCCGGCGACATCCTCGCAGGAGCCCTCGCACCGGGCGTTCACCTCGACGAGCAGGTCCTCGCCAGGCGCTTCGGCGTCTCGCGCACGCCGGTGCGCGATGCCCTGCGCCTGCTCAGCGGGACCGGATTGATCGACCTTCGCCCCCGCATCGGCGCCACGGTGCGGACGATCACGCCCGACGAACTCGACATGCTCTTCATCGCCATGGGCGAGGTCGAGGCGACCTGCGCGCGCCTCGCCACCCTGAGCATGACCCCCGCCGAGCGGGCCGCCCTGCAGAACCTGCACGAGGCGATGGGCCGCCTCGCCGAGGCGGGCGACCGGGAGGGCTACGCCGACGCGAACCAGACGTTTCACGGCGCCCTCTACACGGGCGCGCACAACAGCGTGGTGGAGGAGATCGCCATCTCCCTTCGGCAGCGCCTCACGCCCTATCGGCGGGCGCAGTTCCGGGCGCCCGGGCGCCTGCACCGCTCGCATGCGGAGCACGGTGCCGTCGTCCGCGCCGTGCTGTCGCGGGATGCGTCCGCGGCGAACGCCACCATGCTGATCCACATGAGCATCGTCGAGGACGCGTTCGAGACCGTGGACGCGGTCCCGGCCCAGGACCGTGCGACGGCCCGCGAGGCCCCGGACCGGCGGAAGCGTCCGGCCGGCGAACCGGCCGGCTTCAGCCTGGAGCGGCTGCGCCGCTGAGCGCGCCGTCGAATGTCGCAGCCTGCCGGACAACGAGGCAGGATCGGGCATAATTTGGGCGTGTCGCGCGGCACCGGTGCATACATGATCGGGGCAGATTCGCGGTCGGGCGCAGCCTCTGCACGCCCGTCGCCGGGAACGACCCTCCGACCCGGTGCCCCGGCATGTCCCAGATCCTCGCGGCCGAACCCGCCCCCCTGCCCATCGATCCTGCCACCACGGCGCTGGTCATCATCGACATGCAGCGCGACTTCTTGGAGCCGGGCGGCTTCGGCGAGACCCTGGGCAACGACGTGTCGCTGCTCCAGGCGGCCGTGCCGCCGATCCGCGCCGTCCTCGCCGCCGCGCGCCGGGCCGGACTCCTCATCGTGCATACACGGGAGGGCCACAAGCCGGACCTCTCCGATGCGCCGCCGGCCAAGCTGGAGCGGGGCGAGCCCTCCGCGCGGATCGGCGCGCCGGGTCCGATGGGCCGCATCCTGATCCGGGGCGAACCGGGCCACGGCATCGTCCCCGAACTGGCGCCGATGCGGGGCGAGGTGGTCATCGACAAGCCGGGGAAGGGCGCCTTCTACGCCACCGATCTCGGGGCGGTCCTCGCCGCCCGCGGGATCGGCACCCTGCTGGTCTGCGGGGTCACCACCGAGGTCTGCGTCCACACGACGATCCGCGAGGGCAACGACCGCGGCTATCGCTGCGTGGCGATCGGGGACGGGTGCGCCTCGTACTTTCCCGAATTCCACCGGGTCGGCCTCGCGATGATCGCCGCACAGGGCGGCATCTTCGGCTGGGTCGCCGCCTCGTCGGCGGTGATCGCGGTCCTCGGCGCCGCGCGCTGAGCACGGGTCCGGCGCCCGACCGACACGATGTCCAGGCACGCGGGAGCGGCACACCAAGGAAGGACCCAGGTCATGGCGGCGGACACACACGGGACGGGGCCGGCGGCATCCGGCATCGGTGGGAGCTTCCGTCCGGGGCTCTGGGTGCCGGGCGACTGGAACGCCTTCTTCGGCTTCGGCACCAACATCCTCGTCAACCTCCTGGTGCTCACCGGACTCCTGCGCTTCGTGCTCGGCATGCCCGACGCGATCACCTTCGGGCGCATCCTGCCGGCCATCGGGCTGATGCTCTGCCTCTCCACGGCCTATTACGGCTGGCTCGCCTACCGGCTCGCCAAGGCGACGGGGCGCGACGACGTCTGCGCGCTGCCGTCGGGCATCAGCGTGCCGCACATGTTCATCGTGGTCTTCGTGATCATGCTGCCGATCAAGCTCGCCACCGGCGATCCGCTGAAGGCCTGGGAGGCGGGCCTCGCCTGGGTCTTCATCCAGAGCTTCATCCTGATGATCGGCGGATTCGCCGCCCCGGTGATCCGTCGGATCACCCCGCGGGCGGCGCTGCTCGGCACGCTGGCCGGCGTCTCCGTCACCTTCATCGCCATGCGCCCGGCCCTCGAGCTCATCACCACCCCGGTGATCGGCGTCGTGGCCTTCGCGATCATCCTGCTCGCCTGGTTCGGGGGCCTGCGCTACCCGGGCCGCCTGCCGGCGGGCCTGGTGGCGATCCTGTTCGGGATGGTGGTGGCCTGGGGAGCCAAGCTGTTCGGCCTCGATATGGGCGGCGTCAGCGGCCCCGGCCTGGCGGCGGCGTTCCAGGGCATCGGCTTCTCGGTGCCGCTGCCCGCCGTCGGTCACGTCTTCTCGGGGTTCGACTTCATCGGGATCATCCTCGTGACCGCGATCCCGTTCGGCATCTACGACCTCGTGGAGGCCATGGACAACGTCGAGAGCGCCGAGGTGGCGGGGGACCCCTATCCCACCACCCGCGTGCTCACGGCCGACGGCGTCGTCAGCCTGATCGGCTGCCTGATGGGCAACCCCTTCATCAACGCGGTCTATATCGGCCATCCCGGCTGGAAGGCGATGGGCGGGCGCATCGGCTATTCCTTCGCCACCGGGGCGGTGGTCCTGCTCCTGTGCTGGCTCAACCTGGTCTCGCTGCTCTCCAGCCTCGTGCCCGTGGTCGCGATCGCCCCGATCCTGCTCTACATCGGCATGCTGATCGGCGCGCAGGCCTTCCAGGAGACGCCCCATTCCCACGCGCCGGCCATCGTGCTCGCCTTCGCGCCGCACCTGGCCGCCTGGGCCAAGACCCTGATCGACGGGGCGCTGGGCGCGGCCGGCACCAGCGCGGCGGCGGTGGGCCTCGCCAAGCTGGGGCAGGCGGGGGTGCTCTACGAGGGCCTCGGCGTCCTCGGCGAGGGCGCGATCCTCGGCGGGCTGATCCTCGGCGCCATCGCGGTGTTCATCATCGAGCGCGACTTCGCCAAGGCGGCCGCCTTCGCCCTCGCCGGGGCGGCGCTCACCTTCTTCGGCTTCATGCACGGCCCCGCCGTCGGCATCGCGGTGACGCCCGGCCTGGCGCTTGCGTACGCGATGGTGGCGGCCCTGCTCTACGCCGCGGCGCGCTCCACGGCGGCCGCACCCGCCGGGCCGCCCTCGACACACGCCGCCGTGCCGGCAGAATAGACGCCGCTCCGCGCGGCCGGGAGTCCGGCCACGCGGAGGGACATTTCGGGAGGACGCCCATGTCGGAGCCCAACGACCCGCCGCCCGGCGGCCTCGACGCCTACATCGACGCGGCGGCCAGGCTGCTCGCCATTCCCCTCGATCCGGCCTGGGTCGGCGCCATCGGCAGCAACCTCGCGGTCCTGCGCGCGGCGGCCGACCACGTGGCCGCGTTTCCCCTGCCCGACGAGGCGGACGCCGCCCCGGTCTACGAAGCATGAGCGGTTCGGACACGATGCCAGACCAGCGGCCCGATCCGAGCACGCTGACGGCCGAGGCGCTGGCGACGGCGTTTCGCGACGGAACCACGACCGCCGCCGCGAACGTCGCCGCGACCCTGGCGCGCATCGCGCGGGTCGACGGCGCGGTGAACGCCTTCACGGACGTGCTGGCGGAGCGCGCGCGGGCCCGCGCCGAAGCCCTGGACGCGGCCCAGGCCCGCGGAGAGCCGGCGGGGCCTTTGGCCGGCGTGCCCTTCGCGGTCAAGAACCTGTTCGACATCGCCGGCCTGCCGACCCGGGCCGGCGCGAAGATCAACCGCGACCGCGCCCCGGCGGCCCGCGACGGCGCCCTGGTGCGCCGGCTGGAGGCGGCGGGCGCGATCCTGGTCGGCGGCCTCAACATGGGCGAGTACGCCTACGACTTCACCGGCGAGAACGTCCATGACGGGCCGACCCGCAACCCGCACGATCTCGGCCGCATGTCGGGGGGGTCGTCCGGGGGCTCGGGGGGCGCCATCGGGGCCGGCCTGGTGCCGATCGCGCTCGGTTCCGACACCAACGGCTCGATCCGGGTGCCCTCCGCCTTCTGCGGCTGCTTCGGCCTCAAGCCCACCTACGGGCGCCTGACGCGGGCGGGCAGCTTCCCCTTCGTCGGCAGCCTCGACCATCTCGGCCCCATGGCCCGCAGCGTCACGGACCTCGCCCTCGGCTACGACGCGATGCAGGGGCCGGACCCGGACGATCCCGTGGCGACGACGCGGGCCGCCGAGCCGGTCCTGCCCGGCCTCGGCGAGGGCCTCGGCGGCCTGCGCGTCGCGGTGGCGGGCGGCTACTTCGCCCGCGGCGGAGACCCCGAGGCCTTCGCGGCGGTGGCCGCCGTCGCCCGGGCCCTCGGCGCCGCGCGCACGGTCGAGATCCCGGAGGCGGCCCGCGCCCGGGCGGCGGCCTACCTCATCACGGCGGCGGAAGGGGCGGCCCTCCATCTCGACCGCCTGCGCACGCGCGGGCACGACTTCGACCCGGCCGTGCGCGACCGGCTGATCGCCGGGGCCATGATCCCCGCCCCGCTGGTCGAGCGGGCGCAGCGCTTCCGCCGCTGGTACCGGGCCGCCGTGCTCGACCTGCTCCGCGAGGTCGACGTGATCCTGGCGCCCGCCACCCCGTGCCGTGCGCCCCGCTCGGGGCAGACCAGCTTCGTCCTCGACGGGGTGACCCTACCGGTGCGGGCCAATATCGGCGTGTTCACCCAGCCGATCTCCTTCATCGGCCTGCCGGTGGTGGCGGTGCCGGTGCGCCTCGACGACGGGCTGCCGCTGGGCGTCCAGGTCGTCGCGGCCCCCTGGCGCGAGGACCACGCCCTGCGGGTGGCCCACCAGCTGGAGCGAGACGGTGTGGTCCGGGCCCCCGTGGCGAACCTGTGAGCGAGGCCGCGATGATCGTCGACGATCCGGCCGTGAAGGCCGAGGTGGAGGCCGCCTTCGCGGCCTACGAGGCGGCCCTGGTGGGCAACGACGTGCCGACCCTGGAGGCCCTGTTCCACGACGATCCGCGGACGATCCGCTACGGCGGAGGTGAGAACCTCTATGGGATGGACGCGATCCGGGCCTTCCGCCGGGCGCGCTCGCCCGAGGGCCTGGCCCGCGCGCTCAGGGACACGGTCATCACCACCTACGGTGCCGATACCGGGATCGCCATGACGCTGTTCACCCGGCCGGGCGCGCCGGGCCGCATCGGGCGCCAGAGCCAGACCTGGATCCGCTTTCCCGACGGCTGGAAGGTGGTCGCCGCCCATGTCAGCGTCATCGAGGGCTGATCCGTCGGCGGCGGCGGATCAGGCGCCGTCGAGCGCCTTGGACAGGCGGCGCACGCGTCCCCCGCGCTTCTCGTAGGCGAAGAGCGCAGCGAGGCTCTGTCCATCGGGCGCGGAGGCATCGGCCGGGGTGCCTTCCCCGTCCGCCTCATGCGTCGGGGCCTCCGTCCCGGACGGGGCCATGGCGAGGGGCGGCAGGCGCAGGCCGGCACGCCGAACCACCTCCCGGTCCCGCTCGATCTGCGCCGCCGTCTCGGCGTCGGTCAAGACCAGCGCGGAAGCGCCGTCCCGGAACCGGATCTCGACGGACCAGGCCGGCCGCGCGTCGCCGCCGAGGACGTCGAGGCCGGCCTGCGCGACGGCAGCGGCGAGGCCCAGCGGGTTCGGCAGAGGGCCGGTGGCCGCCAGGGCCTCCCGCAAGCCCCGCGCGATGCCGCTGCGCCGCGGTGCCTGCCGCTCAGGCGGCGCGAGGACCAGGGCCTCGAGGTCCTCGACCCCCCGCAGGCTTCCGTCGGGCAAGCCGAAGACGCCGAATTCGTAGGATCCCGGCCCAGGGCCGAAGGTTCCGGCGGTGATCTGAATGGCGATCATCGGTACTTTCCGTCCGGGCCGATCCCGATGCCCGGGGGTTGAGAGGTCCATCAACGTCGAACGTCGTCTGGTGTCGCGAGGTCCTGTGTCGGAAACAGGGCGCGCGCCCGGGATCGCATTCGACCTCCGATTGCCGTGGAGATAGGATCGACGTCGAACAGCCTGCTGCGACCCTTGACAGCTCGGGATCGAGACCTGCCAAGGACGGATCAGGTCCACGCCTTCGAGGTCTTTCCGGCATGCAGGTGATCGAGACGGAGATTCCGGCGGTGCGGTGGGTGGTGCCGACGCGCTTCGGCGATGAACGCGGCTGGTTCTCGGAGACCTACCGGGCCGACATCCTGGCGCGGGCGGGCATCGCGGACGTCTTCATCCAGGACAACCAGTCCTTCTCCGCCCCCCGCGGCACCGTGCGCGGCCTGCACTTCCAGCGCGCCCCCATGGCCCAGGCCAAGCTGATCCGGGTGCTGTCCGGCGCCATCCTGGATGTCGCCGTCGACCTGCGCCGCGCCTCGCCCACCTTCGGCCGGCACGTGGCCGTGCGCCTCGATGCGCAAGCCGGCGA
>NZ_CEEDBN010000016.1:0-124093 GCF_979253015.1 Methylobacterium sp. AC433
GCTCGCTCACCCCGCCATCGTCATGCGACCGACGATGCACTAACTTCGAACCTGGGCCGCCGAATGGGGGCAGGCCAATGTCGAAGCCCTCCAACGTATTCACCGTCGACCGTCAGGTCTCCCCGGACGAGGCCCTGGCCGATCCGAAACTGGTCGCTCGTGCCAACGAGCTCCATGATTCCAGAAAGGCGGGGGGCGGGTACCGCAGGCTCCTCATTGTCGGGGCGAGCATCGCCGCGCTTGCCGGCAGCTCCTACTACGACTCGGACTACTGGACGGTCGGCCGCTTTAACGTCTCGACCGACGACGCCTACGTCCAGGCCTGACCCTGACCCATCAAACTGGTCCGCGCTGAGCGCAAGTTTTTCGGGCATCCTGAACCCTTGATCCGCGCCCCATCCCTTGGACCGGCTAAGAGCCTGTTTGAGGACGCGAGCTTATGCTGGATTGTTGAGAGCGTTGGCGGCCATGCGGCAGGCGCCGCAGGCGAGGCGGCCTGCGGCGACGTCGAGGCGCCCGGCGCGCTCGCGCAGAAGTCCACCCCAGTGGCTCAGCCAGCGGAAGCTGCGCTCGACCACCCAGCGCCGCTCCAGCACCACGAATCCCTTCTGATCCGGGTGCTTCTCGACGACCCGGCGGCGCATGTCGTGGACGTCGCACCACGCCTCACAGCGCTGGGCTCGAAAGATGCTGTCGAAGAGGGTCATACGCAGGCTCGGCCAGAAGGGCTTGCCCTCATCCAGCGCCGACAGCGTGTCGCAATCCTGCACGTTGGCCGGCACGACGGCCAGCGCCAGGATGTGCCCCTCGGCATCGACCATCATGACGCGTTTGCGGCCGACCACCTTCTTGGCGGCGTCATAGCCGCGCGGCCCGCGCACCCCGATGCACTGGACGCTCTGCGTATCGATGATCGCCAGCCGCGCCGAGGGACGCCGCCTGCAGTGGCGGCGCTGTCGGCGCGCGAGCGACCGCATCAAGGTCTAGAACAGACCCTTGTCCACTCAGCGCCGGAACCAGCCGTAGACGGTGCGCCAAGCCAGGAAGCCGTCGGGCAGCGCCCGCCACCCGCCGCCCGTCCGCAGATGCCAGGCAACGGCCGCCATCACGCGGCGCGCCGACTTGGCGTTCGGGCGAGCCGGCGGGTCGGCCCGCTCTAGGAAGCGGGCCACCTCGTCCGAGCCCGGCTGCATCACGACATCCTTCAGGCGCGTCTCATGACGCGTCCGATGCCGGTCCGTCCACATCTGCTCTCCACTCCGCCCCGCCAGGCGCAATTCGTGTTGCTACACGAGACAGATGGGGACGGACGGTGGAGGCCCTCAAACAGGCTCTAAGATGATCGGAATGGCGGGAGCCCAGCGAAACGCTGCGCCGGTGCGCTTTATACAACTCTCTGACAAAGCTTCACAACTTTTGAGCAAGTTCAAATGTCCTTCCACAAATGTGGCGGAATCCGGGCAAAACGTTTGATTGACGTTAAACAAATGGGCGAGGCCTTGGTTGAGGCGCTTATTCCGCGGGTGAGCTTGCTACCTAGTCCCGCTAATCCCGGTTGTACCCGCCAATTATCTCTGACCGTCGCCAGTTAGCGATGACACAGCCACGGGGCGGCCGTCGGACCGGCTTCCGGGCCAGGATTGCTCCCCCGGGTATGCCTGCCCTCCGCGCCGGATGCCGGATGGCGTGGGGCGAGGGCGCTTCAGGTCACCGGTTCGAGCGCCCTGCCCTGCGGCGCCTCGAAGCGCGCGAAGCGCAGGGCCAGGGTCGGCAGGATCAGGAGGTTGAGCACCGTCGAGGTGGCGAGGCCGCCGAGGATCACGATGGCCATCGGGCCCTCGATCTCGCGGCCGGGCTCGCCGGCCCCGAGGGCGAGGGGCAGGAGGCCGAGGCCGGTGACCAGGGAGGTCATCAGGATCGGCACCATGCGGTCGGCGGCCCCCAGAATGGCGGTGTCCCGGTCCCAGGCCTGCCCCTCCTCCACCACGAGGTGCTCGTAATGGGCGATCATCATGATGGTGTTGCGCAGCGAGATCCCGAACAGGGTCACGAAGCCGACGATCGAGCCCAGCGACAGCACGGCGCCGGTGGCGAAGACCGCCAGCACGCCGCCCACGAATGCGAAGGGCAGGTTGACCAGGACCAGCATCAGGTTGCGCGGGCTCCCCGTCACGATGGCCAGCAGCAGCACGATGCCGAGGCCGGCCAGCCCCGAATAGACCAGGAGGTCGCGCCGGGCCCGGGCCTGCGCCTCGGCCGAGCCGGCGAAGCCGACATAGGTGCCGGGAGGCAGGGCGACCTCGCGGGCGATCTTGCGCTTGGCATCGGCCACGAAGCCGGCGACGTCGCGGCCGGTCACGTTGGCGGTGACCGCCTGGACCCGCTGCGCGCCCTCGTGCTGGACCTGGTAGCGGCCGGAGGTCTCGTAGATGTCCGCCACCTGCGCGAGGCGCACCACCCGGCCGCCCGAGCCGCGCAAGGGCAGGTCGCTCAGGGCCGAGAGCCGGCCGCGGGTGGCGGAATCGAGGATGACCAGGACGTTGAACACCGCGTTGCCCGCATAGGTCTGGCCGACGATGTCGCCCTGGTAGGCGGTGCGCACCACCTCCATCACCTCGATGGCCGAGAGACCCCAGTGGCGCAGGTCGTTGGGCCTCAGGCCCACATTGACCTGGGGCAGACCCGCCGGGGAGCTCTGTTGAATGTCCACGGCGCCCCGCACCTCGGCGAGCTCGCGGGCGATGTCGCGGGCGGCCGTCTCGATGGCGCCGAGATCGGTGCCGAAGACGTTGATCACCACCGGCGCGGTGAAGCCCGACACGGTCTCCTCGATGCGCTCGGTGAGGAAGGTCTTGAGGGAGAAGGCGGCCCCCGGGAAGCCCGCCATCACGGCCCGGATCCGGGCCTCCGCCGCCCCCTGCCCCGCCCCGTCGAGGCCGGGCTCCAGGTCGATGTGGATCTCGCTGTAATGGGTGCCGGCGGTGTCCTGGCCGGCCTCGGCCCGGCCGATCTGCGAGGCGACCGCCCGGATGCCGGGGATCGCCTTCAGTTCGGCGGTGATGCGGGTGCCCAGACGCATCGATTCCTGCAGCGCGGTGCCGGGTGCGGCCGCCATGTGCAGGATCAGGTGGCCCTCCTTGAGGTCGGGCAGGAAGGTCGAGCCGAAGAACGGCACCACGGCGGCCCCCAGGAGGGTGACGAGGAGGCCGCAGGCCATGACGAGGCGCGGGGCGCGGTCGATCCGGGTCAGGAGCCGGGCGTAGTGGCGGCGGGCGGCGCGCATCACCGGCGGGTCCAGGGTCGAGGCCTCGCGCCGGCCGGTGAGCAGCCACATCGCCAGGGCAGGGGTCACCGTGAGGGCGACGGCCAGCGAGGCCACCACGGCGAGGATGTAGGCGAGGCTCAGGGGACCGAACAGCCGGCCGGCGATGCCCGACAGGGCGAGGACGGGGAGGAACACCAGCAGCACCGCGATGGTGGCGTAGGCGACCGCCGTGCGCACCTCCAGGATGGCGTCGAGGACCACCCTCCCCTCGGACCGCGGGCCGCCGAGGCGGCGGTTCTCGCGCAGGCGCCGGACCACGTTCTCGACGCCGATCACCGCGTCGTCCACCACCTCGCCGATGGCGATGGCGAGGCCGCCCAGGGTCATGGTGTTGAGGCTCTCGCCCAGCGCCTGGAGCGCCACCACGGCGGCGATGAGCGAGAGCGGGATCGCGAGCGCCGAGATCACGGCAGTGCGCCAGTCGTAGAGGAAGACGAACAGCACCACGACCACCAGGATGCCGCCGAGCCCGAGGGCCTGCAGCACGTTGCCGTTGGCGATGGCGATGAAGTTGGCCGGCCGGAACAGGTCGGCATGCAGGCTCACGCCCTCGCGCTCCAGGGCCGGGCGCAGGTCCTCCAGGGCCGCCTCGACCCGGGCGGTGACCGCGCGGGTGTTGGCGCCGTACTGGGCGCCCACCATGAGGAGCACACCGGGCCGGCCGTCCACCAGGGCGGCGCCGATCGCCGGCTCGCCGGTGGCGACCACGGTGGCGACGTCCGCCAGGGTCACGCTGGCCCCGCCCTCGTTGATCAGCACCGTGCGCGAGACCGCCTCGGGGCTGAGCGACTGGCCGTCGGTCTGGAGGGCGATGCGCTGGTTGGGCGTGTCGACGAAGCCGGCCCCGCGCACGCCGGTGGCCTTGCGCGCGGCGGCCAGCACGTCGTTGACGCCGATGTTGAAGCGCACGAGGTCGTTGGGGCGGATCTGCACCTGCAGCGAGCGCACCGCGCCGCCATAGACCGAGACCTGGGCGATGCCCGGCACGGCGAGGAGGCGCAGGCGGACCGTCCAGTCCGCCAGGGTGCGCAGGTCCATGTCCGAGCGGCTCTGCGTGGTCAGGCCGACCAGCAGCACCGTGCTGGTGGCGGAGGTCAGCGCCGTCATCGCCGGCGGCAGCACCCCTTGCGGCAGGCGGCCGGCCAGCGCCGTCAGCCGCTCGGTGACGAGCTGGCGCACCCGGTAGATGTCGCTGCCCGCCCCGAAGGTGACGGTGATCACCGACAGGCCCTGGATCGAGCTCGACCGCAGCGAGACCACCCCGGGCAGCCCGTTGACCGCCACCTCCACGGGCTGGGTCACCAGCACCTCGACCTGTTCCGGGTTGAGGCCCGGGGCCTCGGTCTGGATCACCACGGAGGGCGGCGCGAATTCCGGGAAGACGTCGTACTGGGCGTCGGCCAGCACTACGAAGCCGTAGCCGGCGAGCGCCAGGCTGAGCGCCAGGACGATGCCGCGGAAGCGCACCGCGAAGGCGACCAGCGCCGCCTGCGGACCGCCATGGCCCTGGGACGGGGACCCCTTCGCCCCGGACCCCTTCGCCCCGGACCCCTTCGCCCCGGGTCCCTTCGCCTCAATCGTCATCGACGCCGCCCGAGACCTGCAGCTGGCTCTTCATCTCCTCGGAGAGGAGCGCCTGTGCCCCCGAGAGCACGATCTCGGTGCCGCCGGGCAGGTCCTCCACCACGTAGGCGTCGGCCGACATCGGCGGGTCGGCCTTCAGCCGGTGGCGGGCGAAGGCGTCGGGTCCCACCGCCCGGTAGATCCAGGCCGCTCCCTGCCAGTGCACCACCGCGTCCTCGGGCACGCTGAGGCCGGTGACGCTGCGGTCGGCCGCCAGGAAGGCCAGCATGCTCATGCCGGGCAGGAAGCCGCTGTCGCCCGGCACGGTGTAGAAGAAGCTCAGGCCCTGGATGCGCGGATCCGTGCGGGTGGCGGGGGAGACGTAGGTCAGGGCGACCCGCGCGCTCTGGGGCGGCACCTCGGCGAAGGCCGCCGCCGGCGGCCCCTTCAGGCCCTCCCCCGGCGGCAGGGTGACCTGCACCAGGAAGTCGGTCCGCTCGATCAGCCGGGTGACGGTGGCCGAGCGCTCGACGATGGCCCGGCCGATCACCGGCCCCCATTCCTGCTGGGCGGTGGCCGAGAGGGTGCGCACCTGCGATTCCGCCGCCGCCAGGGCCGCCTGGTCGGTCTGGGCGGTGCCTCCGGCGGTCTCGAGCTGGACGGTGGTGGCGTATTGCCCGAGCGACCTCGCCCGCTGCAGGGCGCTGCGCGAGACCTCGGCGCGGGCCTGAGCGGTCTGGAGGGCGGCCCGGGCGCTGGCATAGGCGTTGGTCAGGTCGGTGACCCGGGCGAGGTCGAGGACGCTGCCATAGGCCTGCAGCTCCTCCCGGTGGTCGGCGAGGGGCCGGGCCTCGGTGACGATGCCGATGCGGGCGCGCTCGGCGGCCGAGAGGCGCACCACGGTGCGGCCCTCCTCCACGGCGGTGCGCTGGGCCGGCAGGTGCGCGGGCTTGGCCGCCCCGGGTCGGGCCTGGAGGGCCTCGACGTGCTCGCGCAGCTCGCCGAGGAGGACGGCGCCCCGGGGCGAGACGGCGAGGCCGCCGAGGCCGGCCACCGCGAGGCCGACGAGGAGGAGGGATCGCCACGTCACCGGATGTCTCGCCCTCCCCTGCCGCGGCCGTGTCGCCGGCGCGTTCCGGGCCGGCATAAGCGTGTCCACCGGCATAGGGAATCGACGCGCCGATCGATACCCGGGGGCGGATCGATACCGGGGGATGGGCGCGGTCCCAGGGGCGCCGGGGCGGAGGCGGGTGGTTTTCGATGGGGGCGTTGCGCCGAGCGGCCTGTCCCCGCGCGGCGCGGCGGGCTATCCCGCCCCGATCGCCGGCCGCGAGCCCGGCCAGAGCCCAGGGAGATCCGCCCATGCGCGTCCCGGAGACGCCCGCCGGACGCGCGGCCGAGCCTGCGGCCGCGGCCTACCCACTGCTCGTGTTCACGATGCTGCTCTGGGGCGGCAACGTGGTGGCGAGCAAGTGGGCGGCGGGCGAGGTCTCGCCCCAGGTGCTCACCTGCCTGCGCTGGGCCTTCGCCTGCCTCGCCCTGGCGCTGCCGGCGCGGGCGGGCCTCGTGGCGGAGTGGGACCGGCTGAAGCGCCACTGGGCTTACGTGCTGCTGATGGGCGCCTGCGGCTACACCCTCTACGCCAGCCTGTTCTACGCCGCCGGCCAGTTCACCAGCGGCATCAACATCGCCCTGTTCCAGGGCTCGATCCCGGTCCTCGTCATCCTGATCAACTATGTCGTCCACCGGGTGGCGGTGACGGGCGCGCAGGTGCTGGGCGTCGCCGTGACGCTCGCGGGCGCCGTGGTGGCGGCGACCCACGGCGACTGGCGGGTGCTGGCCACCTTCGCGTTCAACCGGGGCGACGTGCTGATGCTGGTCGCCTGCCTGCTCTATGCCGGCTACACCGTGGCGCTCTCACGCCGCCCCAAGGTCTCGGGCCTGAGCTTCTTCACCGCCGTGGCGCTGTCGGCGCTCCTCACCTCGCTGCCGCCGCTCTACGCCGAATGGGCTCTGGGGCACACGATCTGGCCGACCCGCAAGGGCTGGGCCATCGTGATCTTCGTGGCGCTGGGTCCCTCGCTCATCGCGCAGCTCGCCTTCATGCGCGGCGTCGAGCTGATCGGCCCGAACCGGGCCGGCCTCTTCGTCAACCTCGTGCCGATCTTCGGGGCCGGGCTCGCGATCCTGCTGGTGGGCGAGCCCTTCCGCTGGCACGAGGGCCTGGCGCTGGCCCTGGTCATCGGCGGCATCGCCATCGCGGAGCGCCTGGGGCGGCGGCGGTGAGGCGGGGCTCCCAGCCGAGGCGGCCTTGGGCGTCACCGGTCGTCCGGGGAGACCGAGGGACGAGGGGGTCAGGCAAGAACCTGCAATCCGTGCTTCTGGACGACGCTCAGCAGCTTAAGCGCCATCCCGCTGGGACGCTTGGCGCCGGTTTCCCATTTTTCGACCGTGCTCTCGCTCGTGTTGAGATAGCGCGCGAAGACGGGCTGGCTGACGTTGTTGGCCTCACGGATCTGCTTGATCTGAGCGGGCTCGATGTCACTCGGCACAGCCAGATGACGCGCATCGAAGTCGCGCATCGTCGCCTTGTCGAGGGCACCGACCTTGTGAAGCATGGCAGCAGATGTGTGGATCGCCTCGGAGGCCGCGTTCCTGAACCTAGCTTTCGTCGCCATGGCAAATCTCCGTCAGGTCCCTGTCCGCGATGAGTTCGGCAAGCTGCTTCTCGGTCATCGCGCCGTAAGCCTTGGCGAGGGTTCGAAAGTCCTCCAATTCGTCATCCGTGATGTTCGCCCTGTCCTTCTTGGCAAACAGGTATGCAAAGATCCAGTATCGACCCCCTTTGGCAAGGATGATGCTGCGATGCCTGTTCTTGTCCAGGCGCTTCTTGAAGACGCCACCCCCCAGATCGTCGGCTTGACCTCTGGCCACATCCTGGATCGCGGCGCACAGCGCGTCGTCCTGGATGCGAGCCTTTCGAGCGGCTCTGGAGAACCATGCCGTCTTGAAGGTTCTGGCCATGCTGACGGTCATGACAAATCGTAGCACTGAGTGCTACAAAATCAAGGATCGCCAGCGATGATCCGGGCCGTCGTGATGGAAGGGCAGCGCCCCTACCCGCCCCCGCCCGCCGGGCGGCGCAGCTCGAACCGGGTCTCGGGTTCGGCGGTGAAGTAGTCGAAGTAGCCGCCGCGCAGGATCGGCCGCATGGCGCCGGTGTCGACGAGGCCGTCGCGGATGAAGCGGTCGTCGATGTAGATCGAGACCACCTGCCCGATCACCAGGAAGTGCGAGGCGTCGCTGCCGTCGAGCGGCGTCAGCGGCACGGTCTGCAGCCACTTGCACTCGAGCGCGGCCGGCGATTCGGCGACCCGGGGCGGGCGCACCTTTCGCGAGGGCGCCGGGGTCAGGCCCGCGAAGGCGAACTCGCTCGTCCCCCGGGGCAGGGGCGCCGAGGTGGCATTCACCGCCTCGCGCAGGTCGTAGGTGGCGAGGTTGCAGACGAACTCTCCACCCTCCTCCGCGAAGCTCATGGCGTCCTTGCGCCCGGCCGAGGAGAACATGACCATGTCGGGACCGGACGCGACCGCGTTGAAGTAGGAATAGGGTGCGAGGTTCACCGCGCCGTCGCGGTTCATCGCGCTGATCCAGCCGATCGGGCGCGGGGCCACCAGGGCCTTCAGCGGGTTGTGCGGCAGGCCCTTGGTCTCGGCGTCGTAATGCATGGACTGCCCCTCAGAGCCGGGTGACGATGTCGGCCAGCGCCGGGCGGGGCCGGTCGGGCGGCACCTCCTGCGCGCGCCCGACATGGATGAAGCCGGCCAGCCGCTCGCCGGGGTCGAGGCCGAGCACGTCGAGGATCCGGGAATCGTAGGCGAACCACTCGGTGAGCCAAGCGGTGGCGTAGCCCGCGGCGTTGGCCGCCACCACGAGGTTCATCGCCACGGCGCCGGCCGAGAGCACCTGCTCCCATTCCGGGATCTTGATGTGCGGCCCGGCCCGCGACACCACCGCCACCACCAGGGGCGCCAGGGCGAGGCGGTTGCGCTCGAGATCCAGGCGGGCGGCGTCGGCCACCGGATGGTCGGCGGCGTAGGCCGCCGCGATGGCGCCGCCGATCCGGGTGCGGGCCTCGCCCGCGATCACCAGGAAGCGCCAGGGCGCCAGCTTGCCGTGGTCCGGCACCCGCGAGGCGATGGTCAGGATCGCGTCGAGCTCGGCCGCGTCCGGGCCGGGCCCTTCCAGGCGGAGGGGCGGAACCGAGCGGCGGGTGCGCAGGAGATCGAGGGTGGCGTTCATGGCATCCCTGGAGCAGGATCGGGCGGGAGAGAGCGGGCCGCGGACGATGGCCCCCGGGACGGCGCGGCCTTGCCGCCGCCATGGTCCGGTTCCAGAGGGCGGGCACCGGGCGCGGCAGCCCCGCGTGACATGGCGCGTCGGCGGCGGATTGGCAACGCCGGCGGGACGCCCCGGTCGGGATTGGGAGGTGCGGGATGGCGTGGGCAGGGTACGGATCGGTCTTGCTGGGCTGCGCCCTCCTCCTCGTGCGCCATCCCGGGACCGCCTCGGCACAGGACGGCAACGCCTTCCACAACCGGATCGGGCCCAACCTCCCCTCCCCGTCCATGCCTTCGCCGTCCATGCCCACCCCCTCGATGTCGGATCCCTCGGTGCCGCCGCTGCCCAGCACGGCGAGCGCGGCCCTCACCCTCTCGGCGGTGTTCGCCGGGAGCGACAAGCCGCTGCGCTCCGGGCTCGCCTGGCGCATCTACGAGGACCGCACGGACGGGACGAAGCCCGCCATCGTCGCCCGCTCCGAGGCGGCCGAGCCGAGCTTCACCCTGGCGCCGGGCTCTTACGTGGCCACCGTGACCTACGGCTTCGCCAGCGCCTCGCGCCGCGTCGCCCTGGCGGGCCAGCCGGCCTCCGAGCAGCTCAAGGTCAATGCCGGGGCGCTCAAGCTCTCGGGCGCCATCGGCGACGTGAAGCTCAGCGCCGACCAGCTCGCCTTCTCGGTCTTCGTGCCGATCGGGACGAATTCGGAGGGGCGCCTCGTGCGCAGCGGCGTCAAGGCGGGCGAGCTCCTGCGCCTGCCCGAGGGCACCTACCACGTGGTCTCGACCTATGGCGGCTCGAACGCGATCCAGCGCGCGGACCTGAAGGTGGAGAACGGCAAGGTCACGGACGCCACCCTCAACCACCGCGCCGCCACCCTGACCCTGAAGCTCGTCGCCGCGGAAGGGGCGGAGGCCTTCGCCGGCACCGCGTTCTCGGTGCTGACGCCGGGCGGCGACACCATCCGCGAGGCCATCGGCGCCTTCCCGCAGGTGACCCTGGCGGAGGGCGACTACGTGCTGATCGCCCGGCACGACGGGCAGGTCTACACCCGCGAGTTCAAGGTCGAGAGCGGCCTGAACCGCGACGTCGAGGTCATCGCCAAGGCCGGGTGAGCGACGGCCGGCCGAGGCCGGCCCCGCCCCCGTCCCCGGGGCGGGAGGCGCATATCTAGGGCGTCGGCGCCTCGCCGTGCCGGCCGTCGAGGGCGACGTTCTCGCTCGGCACGGTCTCGACCACCGCATCCGCCCGGATTCGGTCCGGCGCGGTCGCCTCCGCCACCAGGGCGGCCAGGGTCTCGTCGAGGCCGCCCGTGCGGGTCTGCTGGCTGCCGAGGCGCCGCACCGAGACGGTGCGCTCCTCGCCCTCCTTGCGGCCGACGACCAGCATCACCGGCACCTTGGCGAGCGAGTGCTCGCGGACCTTGTAGTTGATCTTTTCGTTGCGCAGGTCCGCCTCGACCCGCAGGCCGAGGCGCGTCGCGGCGGCGACCACCTCGCGGGCATAGGGGTCGGCATCGCCCGTGATGGTGGCGACCACCACCTGCACCGGCGCCAGCCAGAGCGGGAAATGCCCGGCGAAGTGCTCGATCAGGATCCCGGTGAAGCGCTCCAGCGAGCCGCAGATGGCGCGGTGGACCATGACCGGTGGCTTCTTGCCGCTGTCGGCATCGACGTAGAACGCGCCGAAGCGCTCCGGCAGGTTGAAGTCGACCTGCGTCGTGCCGCATTGCCAGTCGCGCCCGATGGCGTCGCGCAGCACGTACTCGAATTTCGGCCCGTAGAAGGCGCCCTCCCCCGGGTTGATCGCGGTCTTGATCCGGCCGCCGGACTGCTCCTCGATCTGGGTCAGCACCCGGGTCATGACGTCCTCGGCATGGTCCCAGAGGGCGTCCGAGCCGACCCGCTTCTCGGGGCGGGTCGAGAGCTTCACCACGATCTCGCCGAAGCCGAAATCGGCGTAGGTGGAGAGGATCAGGTCGTTGATCTTCAGGCACTCGTCGGCGAGCTGGTCCTCGGTGCAGAAGATGTGCGCGTCGTCCTGGGTGAAGCCGCGCACCCGCATCAGGCCGTGCATGGCGCCCGAGGGCTCGTAGCGGTGGACCACGCCGAACTCGGCCATGCGCAGGGGCAGGTCGCGGTAGGACTTCAGGCCGTGCTTGAAGATCATCACGTGGCCGGGGCAGTTCATGGGCTTGAGCGCGAACCAGCGCTTGTCCTCGGCCTCGTCGCCGGCGCTCTGGGCCGCGAACATGTTCTCGCGGTACCAGCCCCAGTGGCCGGAGGTCTCCCACAGGGCCTTGTCGAGGATCTGGGGGGCGTTGACCTCCTGGTAGTCGCCCCGCAGGCGCCGGCGCATGTAGGCGATCAGCTCCTGGAACACCGTCCAGCCCTTGGCGTGCCAGAACACGACGCCCGGCCCCTCCTCCTGGAAGTGGAACAGGTCCATCTCCCGGCCGAGGCGCCGGTGGTCGCGGCGCTCGGCCTCCTCCAGGCGGTGCAGGTAGGCGTCGAGGTCCTCCTTCGAGGCCCAGGCGGTGCCGTAGATGCGGGTCAGCATCGGGTTGTTGGAATCGCCGCGCCAGTAGGCCCCCGCCACCTTCATCAGCTTGAAGGCGGTGCCGACCTTGCCGGTCGTGGTCATGTGCGGGCCGCGGCAGAGGTCGAACCAGTCGCCCTGGCGGTAGACCTTGAGGTCCTCGCCGGGCGGGATCGCGTCCACGAGCTCGACCTTGTAGGCCTCGCCCTTCTCGGCGAAGAGCGCCCGGATGTCGTCCCGCTTCCAGACCTCCTTGGTGAAGGGAGCGTCGCGCGCGATGAGCTCGCGCATCTTCGCCTCGATCTTCGGGAAGTCCTCCGGGGTGAAGGGCTCGTCCCGGGCGAAGTCGTAGTAGAATCCGTTCTCGATCACCGGGCCGATGGTGACCTGCGTGCCCGGCCACAGGGTCTGCACCGCCTCCGCCAGAACGTGGGCGCAGTCGTGCCGGATCAGCTCGAGGCTGCGCGGGTCGGCGCGGTCGAGGAACTCGATGCGGGCGTCCTGCGCGATCGTGTCGTCGAGGTCGCGCACGGTGCCGTCGAGGGCCATGGCGACGGTGCGCTTGGCCAGGGACTTGGCGATGCCCTCGACGACGGCACGGCCGGTGATCGCGGCGTCGTAGCTGCGGGTGTTGCCGTCGGGGAAGGTCAGGATCGGCATGGCCGGGGCTCCTTGGAGGCTCACTCCTGCGTACGCGGCAGGTAAGCGGGGGCGGTTCGGGCGGGTCGTGATCGGGGCGGCCGCGATGCGGCGCCGCGCCGGGCCGTTTAGACCCATTCGCATCGGGAAGGAACGCGAATTCCGAGCGGGGCGGCCGGGGATCGCCGGCCCGGCGGTCCCGCCCCGGGCTGCTGACAATCGCAAGTGATCCTCAATCACCATTGCGGCCCGTGCCGGCCGATCAATTGACAAGGCCGGCCCAACCCGACTGATGCTCGCCGATGGCCTTCCGTGCCGCACGGTCGAGACCAGAAAAAAATCCAAAAATCAGAGACAAGCCGGCCCCGCGGGGCAGACAGGGCTTTCGCCGGGAGACACGTTCATGCCGAGCCCCGTACCGACGGCGCACCCCGAAGGCGTCGCCATCACCACGACGGCCCACCTGCCGGGGGGACAGGCCGGGACGCGGCGCTTCTGGCCGCAGGGCTGGTGGCGCCTCGTCGACATCCAGATCGGCATCATCCCGCTGCCGGTCTACCTGATCCTGGTGGCGCTGATCTGGGTGCTGACCTCGGAGGGCGAGATCAAGGCCGACGCGCCGACGATGATCGCCGTGCTGGTGCTCGGCGGCTTCACCTGCGCGGAGATCGGCAAGCGCCTGCCGGTCCTGCGCCAGATCGGGGCGGGGGCGATCTTCGCCACCTTCATCCCCTCGGCGCTGGTCTATTACGCCCTGATCCCGGGGCCGATCGTCAAGGCGATCACGGACTTCACCAAGTTCACCAACTTCCTCTACCTCTACATCGCGGCGATCATCGTCGGCAGCATCCTGGGCATGGACCGGGCGGTGCTGATCAAGGGCTTCCTCAAGATCTTCGTCCCCCTGGGCCTCGGCTCCCTGGCGGCGGGCTGCGTCGGCACCCTGGTGGGCACGCTCCTCGGGCTGGGGGCCCACCACACGTTCTTCTTCATCGTGGTGCCGATCATGGCCGGCGGCGTCGGCGAGGGCGCGATTCCCCTCTCCATCGGCTACGGCAGCATCCTCGGCCTGCCCCAGGGCGACGTCTTCGCCCAGGTGCTGCCGCCGGTGATGCTGGGCAGCCTCACGGCGATCATCCTGGCCGGCACCCTGAACTGGGTGGGCAAGCGCAAGCCGCACCTAACCGGCGAGGGCCGCCTGCAGCCCGACACCGAGAACGACATGGAGGCGGGCGCGCCGGTGGAGACCGGCCCGATCGACGCCGCCACGGTGGCGGCGGCCGGCCTCACGGCGGTGACGCTCTACCTGCTGGGCGTGATGTGCCACCACCTCACCGGCCTGCCCGCCCCCGTGGCGATGCTGTTCCTGGCGGTCCTGGCCAAGCTCGCCAGCGCGGTCTCGCCCCGGCTCCAGGCCGGCGGCTTCATCGTCTACAAGTTCGTGCAGGTGGGCATGACCTACCCGCTGCTCTTCGCCATCGGCGTCTCGCTCACCCCCTGGGACAAGCTGGTGGCGGCCTTCACGCTGCCGAACCTGATCACCATCGTGGCCACCGTCGTCACCCTGATGACGACGGGCTATCTGGTCGGGCGCCGGCTCGGCATGTACCCGATCGAGACCGCCATCGTGAACGCCTGCCACAGCGGCCAGGGCGGCACCGGCGACGTGGCGATCCTCACCGCCGCCAACCGGATGGCGCTGATGCCCTTCGCCCAGATCGCCACGCGCATCGGCGGCGCGCTCACGGTGACGGGGACGCTGGTGTTCCTGAAGTGGATCACGGCGGCGCCGGTCTAGGGACGGTCCCCTCCCCGTCCCCCACCGCCTCGCAGGCGAACGGCGAGGGCGGCGCGTTCACGCCGCGCCAGCGGCCGTAGCGCCAGGGCGTGAACCAGGCGGCGCGCGCGGGCAGCGGCTCCGGCACGAGGTCGATGCCGTGGGTGCCGAAGGGGCCGCAGCGGCAGATGCGGGCGAACCCGATCCAGCTCCCGGCCCAGAGCCCGTGCCGCTGGATCGCCTCGTCCGTATAGGTCGAGCACGAGGGCCAGTGCCGGCACTGGCGGCCGATCAGGCTCGACAGGGTGAGCTGGTAGCCCCGGATCGCCCCGTGGGCGAGGCGGCGGAGCGGCAACCTACTCGGCCGCCACCGCCCCGGCCTCGACGCGGTCGAGGGCGTCCACCACCGCGTCGAAGGTCAGGAGCGTCGAGGCGTGGCGGGCCTTGAAGTCGCGCACGGGCTCCAGCACGGCGAGGTCCGCCCAGGTGCCCGCCGGCGCGGGACCGTTCTCCTTGAGCATCCGCCGCATCGCGGCGCGGACCTCGCGCAGGTCCCCGGCGCTGGCGCCGACCACGTGGCGCGCCATCAGGGACGACGCGGCCTGGCCCAGCGCGCAGGCCTTCACCTCGTGGGCGAAGTCGGTGACCGTGCCGTCCCGCACCGTCAGATCCACCGTGACGGTGGAGCCGCAGAGCTTCGAATGCGCGGTGGCGCTGGCATCCGGGGCGGCCAGGCGGCCGAGACGCGGGATGTCGGCGGCCAGTTCGAGGATGCGACGGTTGTAGATGTCGTCGAGCATGGACGTTCGATCCTCTTGTCGTTCCAGCGGGCCTTGTCGTTCTAGCGGGCCATGTCGTTTCAGCGGACCTTGCCGTTCCACCCGGCCCCTTGCCGTTCCACCGGCGCGAAGCCGGCTTCCGATCCCGGAGGTCTGATCCGCGCAGGCCGCATTGCGCGACGGCGCGATAACGACGATATAGGCCCCCACGCACCGTTTCGCGAGGAGGCGGCTCGTCGACCCGGGTCGCGCCCACGGCCAGGGTCGCGCCACGGCAGACGGCACCGTCAGGGCATCGGCCGCCCTCACCCGACGGCCTCATGGTTCGACGATGTACGCAAAGCCTGACAGCCACCCGATGACGACCCGGATCGCCCGTGCGGAAGATGCCATGGATGCCGCGCTCAAGTCCCTTTCCTACCGCCTGACCGAGACGGAGGAATCCGGGATGGAACCGACCCGCCAGAACGGCGCCCTCAGCACCATGCGCAACGACAATGCGCGCGTCCCCGAGGCGCCCGCCCCCGAGATCGCCCCTTTGCCCGCCTCCGCGCAGCGCGTGCCGGACGCCATCGCCACCGGCCGCCCGAGCCGCGAGGAGGCCGAGGCCGCCGTGCGCACGCTCCTGCGCTGGGCCGGCGACGACCCGAACCGCGAGGGCCTGCGCGACACGCCGGCCCGGGTGGTGAAGGCCTACGGCCAGATCTTCGGCGGCTACGGCCAGGATGCCGACGCGCTCCTCGAGCGGGTCTTCGAGGAGGTCGAGGGCTACTCAGACATCGTGCTGGTGCGCGACATCCCGTTCTACTCCCATTGCGAGCATCACATGGTGCCCTTCATGGGTCTGGCGCACATCGCCTACTATCCGACCAAGGGCGTGGTCGGCCTCTCGAAGCTCGCCCGGGTGGTCGACACCTTCGCGCGCCGGCTGCAGACCCAGGAGACCATGACGGCGCAGATCGCCGACGTGATCGAGAGCATCCTCAAGCCCCGCGGCATCGCCGTGATGGTCGAGGCCGAGCACCTCTGCATGGCGATGCGCGGCGTGCAGAAGGCCGGCGTCTCCACCATCACCACCCAGTTCCGCGGCGCCTTCCGCAACGACGCCAACGAGCAGGTCCGCTTCCTTACCCTCGTGCGCAACAAGTCCTGAGCCGGCCCGCGATGACGAGCGCCTTCCCGGAGCCCGGCAGCCGGGCCGAGATCGAGGAGGGGGCCGCCTTCACCCCCCGCTTCGACGCCAACGGCCTCGTCTCCTGCATCGCCGTCGACGCCACCGACGGGCAGGTGCTCATGCTCGCTCACATGAATGCCGAATCGTTGGCCCGCACCCTGGAGACCGGCGAGGCCTGGTACTGGTCGCGCTCCCGCGGCGAGCTCTGGCACAAGGGCGCCACCAGCGGGCAGGTCCAGCGCGTCGTCGAGATGCGGGTCGATTGCGACCAGGACGCCGTGCTGATCCGCGTCGCCGTCGGCGGCGACGGCGGCTGCTGCCACACCGGCCGGCGCGCCTGCTTCTATCGCCGCGTCGATCACGATCCGGCGACCGGCCGGGCCATTCTGCGGCCCGCCGGTGCCTGATCCCGGCGCGCTGCGGACCCGTCCGGGGCCGGTCCGGCCGCACCGCGACGCCTGTATCCCGTCTTCCTGCGACCCGCGTCGATGATGTGGGACCGCCTGTCCCCGGGGCCCTCCCAGGCCGAGGTCCGGCAGGTGTCCCCCGTGCGCGCGCGCTTTCCCGCCGGCGCCGTCGAGCCCGTGGCGGCGTCCCCGGCGCCGGCGCCCCGCATCGGCCTCGCGCTCGGCGGCGGCTCGGCCCGGGGCTGGTCGCAGATCGGGGTGATCGAGGTGCTGGAGGAAGCCGGCATCCACCCTGCCGTGGTGGCGGGCTGCTCCATCGGTGCGGTGGTGGGCGGCTGCTACGCGGCGGGCCAGCTCGGCCTGCTCAAGGCCTTCGCCCTGTCGCTGACCCGGCGCAGCGTGATGGGCCTCCTCGACCTGCGGCTCCGCTCCGGCCTCATCGCCGGCGACCGCCTGAGGCGGCGTCTCCAGCACGATCTGGCCGACCGCCGCATCGAGGGCCTGCCGATCCGCTTCGCCAGCGTCGCTACCGACCTCGAGAGCGGCGAGGAGGTCTGGCTCACCCGGGGCTGCCTGGTGGAGGCCCTGCGCGCCTCCTACGCCCTGCCGGGCATCTTCCCGCCGGTGCGCTGCGACGGCCGGCTCCTGCTCGATGGCACCCTGGTCAACCCGGTGCCGGTGACGATCGCGCGGGCGCTGGGGGCCGACCTCGTGATCTGCGTCAACCTCAACGGCGACCCGCGGCCCGGCATGCGGGAGGCATCGCCCGCGCGGGTCACGGCCGAAGCGGTGCTCCCCGCGCCCCGCCGGCCCCGGCGCTGGATCCTGCGCCGTCCGGGCGCCCGTCCCGCCGAGCCCGAGCGGGCGAACGGCCTCGCCACCCCCGGCATGGCCCGGGTGATGCTCGACGCCTTCAACATCACGCAGGACCGGATCTCGCGGGCGCGCCTGGCCGGCGACCCGCCCGACATCGCGATCGTGCCGCGCCTGGCCGGGATGGGCCTGTTCGAGTTCCACCGGGCCGCCGAGGGGATCGCCCTCGGCCGCGAGGCGGCACGGACCGCCCTGCCCCAGATCCGCGGCCTCGTGGCGGCGGCCGCCGCCCGGACTTGACTGCCCCCGACGGCGGCGCAGCCGGATCGTCCCTCGGCGACCAGGCCCGAGGTTCAAGCCATGGTGATGTAGTCGCGCATCGCCTGGTGCTCGGCCTCGACGGCCTCGATCCGGCGCTTGACCACGTCGCCGATGGAGATGAGCCCGGCCAGCCGGCCCTCCTCGACCACGGGCACGTGGCGGAAGCGGCCCTCGGTCATGAGGTGCATCACCTCCTCGATGCTGCAGGCCCGGGTGCAGGTGGTCACCTCGGTGGTCATGTGCTCGGAGACCAGGGCGTCGAGGGCGTTGGCGCCCTTGCCGGCGAGCGCCCGCATGATGTCGCGCTCGGAGAGGATGCCGCGCACCGCCCCGTCCGCATCGCTGACGACGACGGCGCCGATGCGCTTCTCGGCCAGGAGGTGGATGGCCTCGTCGAGGGTGCGCTGCGGCTCCACCGTGACGACGGAGCGGCCCTTCTCGGCGAGGATGCGAGCAACGGTCATGGACGTGTCCTTTCCCTCTAGTCACCCCTGGGATGGGGCGGCCGGGCTTGGCCTGTCGCGGCGGGGTGCCCGGCTCGGTCTGCGGCGATTGTGTGGCGCGCGCGCGCATATGGCAAGATCCCGCCGGGACCGGCCGCGAACAATGCAGGATAATTCAGTGTCTTGGCGGGCGGCTCCGGCCCGCCGTCAGCGCCGGGTGCGGTCGATCAGCGGCAGCAGGAAGAAGCCCGCGACGAAGCCGCCGAGATGCGCGTCCCAGGCCACCGAGGTCGCCTCGGCTCCCAGCGGCAGGGCGATGACGCCGAACAGGAAGTTCGTGACGAGCCAGATGCCCAGGAACACCACCACGGTGCGGTTGCGCATCAGCTCCGGGATGGTCTGGAGCGGGGGCGGGGCCGGGCGCTGCCAGGGCGGACCGCCGGCATAGGCGGGCGGCGGCTGGAACACGAAGCGCGCCGCGGCCGCCATCAGGGCCGAGACCCCCGCCGACGCCCCGATCAGGGGTGCGGTGCTCAGAGGGTCGAGGACGACGTGGAGGATGCCGCCCGCCACCGCGCCGACGAGGGCGATCAGGCCGTAGCGCCAGGGGCCGCAGCGCCGGGCCACCGGCGAACCGAAGGCGGCGAGCCAGACGGTGTTGAAGATCACGTGCATCCACGAGCCGTGCAGCAGCGCGTAGCTCGCGAAGGTCCAGGGCATCGCGGCGGGGTCGGCCACCACGTAGCGGGCGAAGGCCTGCCGGGCCTCGACGACATCGGGGTCGCCCGCCAGGGCCGCGGCCGCCCGCAGCAGCTCCTCCGCCCGGGCGGGGTCGACGGCCACGCTCCAGCGCCCGGGGATCAGGGCGAGGTCGATCAGGGCGGCGATGTCCCAGGTGTCCGGCAGCACGAACGCGCGCAGGGCGTGGATGCCCACCAGCACCCCGATCGACGCGCTGACCACGCCCGGCATGTTGAAGATCGGAACGCGGTTCTGCGGCGGCAGGTCGGGGCTGGCATCCATGGGGCCACCATGTCGGGGCGGGATGCGGCGCCGCAAGCCCCGCGGTGCCGGAAAGCCGCGCCGCGTGAACAATCGCCGCGCTCCGCCCGGCCTCGCGCGGAGGCGGCCTGCCCAAACTTGGCGGTGGACAACCCCTGACGCCCGTTAACCTTGACGAAGGGTTAAGGGGGCGCGGCGAGGGTGGTCGGCATAAGCTCTGCGCAGAGCCAGGCAGAGACTTCGGGAGCGGCCCAGAACCGCCCCGGAAGCGCCCGATCCGAGAAGGTCCCTCGCCGGACCGTGCCATTGTGGGACTCCCATGAAGCATCCGACCAGCCGCCTGCTCCACGCCTACTGGGACAAGCTGCGGCATGCCCGCGCCGCGCCGGAGCGCAGCGAGATCGAGCCCGGGGAGATCCGGAACCTGCTCGCCGACAGCCTGATCCTCGAGGTCGACATGGCGCGGGGCGCGGCCTCGGTGCGCCTGGCCGGGACCCATGTCTGCGCCCTGTTCGGGCGCGAGCTGAAGGGGCGGGAATTCGCCGGCCTCTGGGGGCGGCCCGACGCCGATCCCTGGCTGCTGGTCGAGGCCGTGGCCCTCGACACGGTCGGGGTCGTGGCCGGCCTGCAGGGGTTCACGGAGCGCGGCGAGAGCATCGACCTCGAACTCCTGCTGCTGCCCCTGCGCCACCACGGCGAGACGCAGTCCCGCATCCTCGGCGCCCTCAGCCCGACCTGCGTGCCGCACTGGCTCGGCATCCGGCCCCTGACGCAGATCCGGACGACCTCCCTCCGTATCCTCGGCCACGAGGCGGCCCCGTCCCACCGGGATGCCCGGGCCACCCTGCAGGACCTGCCCGAGCCCGCCAACGACAGCGCCCCGCTCCGGCGCGGCCATCTCCTCGTCCATCCCGGCGGACGCGCCTGATCGGGCGTTCGCGCGCCACGGGCAAACCTTTCGTAACCAGCAACCGGTAGCCTCGCGGGCAGTGAAGCCTCGAAACGAGTCGCCCCGCCACCATGATCGAGGTCGCCACCCGTCCGCCCGCGAGGCTGTCCCGCGACGTCCGGATCTCGGACCTGCGCCGCCACCACCGCGTCAAGGTCTCGATGCTGGGGCGCTACATGCTGGCCGACCGGCGGGAATATCCGTGCCAGACCGTCGACATGTCGCCGGGCGGAGTCCGCCTCACCTGCGCGGTCATGGGCGAGATCGGCGAGCGGGTGGTGCTCTACCTCGAACATGTCGGCCGGATCGAGGGCACCATCGCGCGCCTGATGCCTGGCGGATTCGCCGTCCGGCTCAGCGCGACGCCGCGCAAGCGCGACAAGATCGCCTCGCAGCTGACCTGGCTCGCCAACCGCGAGAGCCTGGGCCTGCCCGAGGGCCGCACGCACGAGCGCCTGACCCCGTTGGTCACGGGTGTCGTCCTGCGCCTGGAGAGCGGGCGCGAGGTCTCGGCCCGCATCATCGACATCTCGATGTCGGGCGTGGCGCTCACCACCACCAGCACCCCGGCGATCGGCATGAGCCTGATGGTCGGGCGCACCCCCGGCCGGGTGGTGCGCCATTTCGAGGGCGGCATCGGCGTGCACTTCATGCTGCCGATCTCCCCCGACCTGTTCCACGAGGGCCTCACCCTCTGAGGTCTTCGCGACCCTGACGGCCGTCCTACGGGTCGGTGAGGGGCAGGCTGCGGCTGCCCGGGCTCCAGTGCAGGTCCGGCGTCGTCGCGAACAGGCGCTTGTGCGCCAGCGCCGCGTAGGTGTCGGTCATGCCCGCGATGTAGTCGGCGACCCGGCGGGCGACGCGTCCCGCCTCCGCCCCCTCCAGGCCCGCCGACCATTCCGCCGGCATCGCGCCCGGCTCCGCCGTGAACCGGGCGAACAGGTCGGACACGATGACGTTGGCCTTGGCCCGCACCGCGAGCACACCGGGATGGCGGTACATGCGGGCGAACAGGAAGGTCTTGATCTCCGCATCCGCCCGCGCGATCGCCTCGGAGAAGGCAATGACGGGCGCCTGCGCCGCCCGGATGTCGGCCACCGAGCCCGGATTCAGGGCGGCGAGGCGCCGGGTGCTCTCCGCGATCACGTCCTCCACGAAGCGGGTGATGACCCGCCGCGCCAGTTCGTGGATCTTTCGCGACGGCTCCAGGTTCGGGTAGAGGTGGTCGATCTCGTCGAGGAGGCCGCGCAGGAACGGCACCGCGGCGAGGTCGGCGAGGTCGAACAGGCCGGCGCGCAGGCCGTCATCGAGGTCGTGGCTGTCATAGGCGATGTCGTCGGCGAGCGCCGCGGCCTGCGCCTCCGGCCCGGCGAAGCGGGCGAGTTCGAGGTCGTTGAGCGCGTTGTATTCGAGGATCGCGGCCGGGATGCCGCGGCCCGTCCAGCGCCGGGTCGGGCGCCCGTCCGGCTCCAGCAGCGGCCCGTTGTGCTTGACGAGGCCCTCGAGGGTCTCCCAGGCGAGGTTGAGCCCGTCGAAGCCGGCGTAGCGCCGCTCCAGCCGGGTGACGATGCGCAGGGCCTGGGCGTTGTGGTCGAAGCCGCCACGGGCCGCCATGCAGGCGTCCAGGGTGTCCTCCCCCGTATGCCCGAAGCAGGTGTGGCCGAGGTCGTGGCTCAGGGCCAGGGCCTCGGCGAGGTCCTCGTCGAGGCCGAGCGCCCGGGCCAGCGCCCGGGCGATCTGGCTCACCTCCAGGGTGTGGGTCAGGCGCGTCCGGTAATGGTCGCCCTCGTGATGGACGAAGACCTGGGTCTTGTGCTTGAGGCGCCGGAAGGCCGAGGAATGGATGATGCGGTCGCGGTCGCGCTGGAAGTCGCTGCGCGTGGGCGAGATCGCCTCCGGGATCAGGCGCCCGCGGGTGGCCGCCGGATCGGTGGCATAGGGCGCCCGCCAGCGCTCGCCGCGCCGCCGGGCCGCGCCGGGACCTGTCTCGTCCGCCTGCATCACGTCTCGCCGCCCCACATTCGCTTGACCCGGAACGGTCCGCCCGCCCCGGTCCAGTCCTCCGACGCGTTGCAGCATCGGGGCCCCAGGCATATCTTGTGTTCCCTAGCAGTTGTTCCAACGCCGCCTCGGCCCGCGACCGGCCGGGACGGCCGGCGGATCTCGAGAGCACCCCGCGAGAGCATCCCGATGGCCGACATCACCCTGACGCCCCGCGCCGCCAAGCGCATCAACGAGATCATGGGCGCCGAGCCGCCCGGCGCCTCCCTGCGGATCAGCGTGAACGGCGGCGGCTGCTCGGGATTCTCCTACGCCTTCGACATCGAGCGGGCGCGGGCCGCCGACGACGTCGCGATCGAGCGCGACGGCGCCACCGTCCTGGTCGACCCGATGTCGCTGGAATACATGAGCGGCTCGACCATCGATTTCGTGAACGACCTGATCGGGCAGTCCTTCAAGATCGAGAATCCCCAGGCCACGGCGTCCTGTGGCTGCGGAACCTCGTTCTCGCTGTGAATGCGGCGCGGTCCCGCGGGGGGCGGCTCCCGCGATTGCCTCGCGCGTGAAACTGCGGCACGGATGGGCCCTCTCCCCGACGCCTCCGGGCCTTTCCCCTGAAAGCGCCTCTTCGCCAGCGATCCGGATAAGCCCATGACCTGCTCGAAAGGCCGCCCCCTCCTCGCGTGGGCGACCGGTGCCTCGGCCTGCGTCCTCGTCCTCCTCGGTGCGGGGGGCGTCCTGCAGCCCGGTGCGGCGCGGGCCCAGGAGGCGGCCTCGGCGGTCCAGGACGTCACCCTGCAGGACGTGACCCTGACGTTCGGCGACACGGTCCTGAAGGCGCCGCGCCTCACCGCCAGCGGCACCCGCCTGTCGAAGGACGAGCTCACCGCCCTGCTGAAGCCCGGTCCGGGCGAGTCCTGGGCCTCCCGCCTCGTGCGCCTGGACGCCGCGAGCCTGGCGATGCCCGAATTGCGGGTGGAGCGCACCGGCGCGGCCGGGGCGACGCCGGTGGTCACCTACCGCGACGTGGTCGCCCGCGACGTGCGCGCCGGGCGCGTCGCCGAACTCACCGCCGCTGGAGCCTCGATCCTCCTCGAAGGGGGACCCCAGAAGGGCACCGGCACCTACGGCCGGATGCGCGCCACCGATCTCGACCTCACCGTGCTGGCCCGCCTCTACGGCGAGCCGGGCGACGGCAAGAGCGCCCTGCAGCGGATCTACGCCACCTTCGCGGTCGACGACGTCGCCTACGTGGATGCCCGGGGCACCGCGGTGAAGATCGCCCGGATCGAGGGCCGCGACCTCAGCGGACGCCAGATCCCGGCGACCTGGACGGGCGCGCTCCAGGCCTTCACGGCCGTCGACTACGAGCGGCTCGCGCCGCCCGAGCGCTCCCGGCTAATGAGCCTCGGGGCCGACCTCGCCGAGGCGGTCTCGGTGGGCTCCTTGGAGGCCACCGGCCTCAGCGTCCAGGAGGCCAAGCCCCGCGACGCCTTCAGCCTCGGCATCGCCCGCCTCGGGATGACCGGCGCCGGCCTCCTCCTGGAGGACATCGCCTTCGCGGGCGCGGACGGCGCCAAGGCCCGCCTCGCGCGCCTCTCGCTGGACGGCTTCTCCCTCGGCCCGACGGTCGCGGCTCTGCGCAAGCTCTCCGCCCTGACCGCGCCGCCCTCGGATTCTGAGCTGCGCCTGCTGACGCCGGCCTTCGGCACCCTGGCCGTGAAGGATCTCAGCCTCGACCTGCCGGCCGAGGCGAAGGCGCCGCGCGATCCCGCCGACAAGGCGGTGTCCGGCCCGACCCATGTCGGCCTGCGCGACGGCTCGATGAACTTCGCGCCTCCGCGCGACGGCGTGCCGACCGCCGGGCGCCTCAGCCTGTCGGGCCTGACCCTGCCGGCCTCGGCGGTCGCCGGGGTGCCGGGGCTCGGCTCCCTCGGCCTCTACGGCTACAGCGACCTCGACCTCGCCCTGGTGGCCGACACCTCCTGGGACGAGGCCGCCCGCGAGCTCAAGCTCGGCGAGGTCTCGGTCTCCGGCAAGGACATGGGCAGCCTGCGCATCAACGGCATGATCGGCGGCATCGGCCCGGAGGTGTTCAACCCGGACATGGCGGTGTCGAGCTTCGCCATGCTGTCGGCCACCGCCAAGGCCCTCGACCTGACCATCGAGAATACCGGCCTGTTCGACCGCTTCATCGCCGCGCAGTCCAAGGTGCTCAGCCTCAAGCCCGAGGAGCTGAAGCAGGAATACGTCACCGCGAGCGTGTTCGGCGTGCCCGCGATCCTCGGCAACTCCGTGGGCGCCAAGGCCATCGGCGCCGCGATGGGCCAGTTCGTGACCAAGCCCGGCACCCTCTCGGTCAGCCTGCGGCCGAAGAACGCCGCCGGCATCGGCATGCTGGAATTCAGCGCCGCCCCGACCCCGGCCGCCCTGTTCGACCGGCTCGAGGTCAACGCCAAGGCAAACTGAGCCGAGGCAAACTGAGCCGAGGCCGGCCGGGCCTACGGGATCACGCCGCCCGGCTCACCGGCGCGGCCGCCGCCACGCAGGCCCGCGCCAGGGCATCGGTCGCGTCGAGCAGGACCGCGCCCAGCGGCCCGGCCGGATCGGCGAGCGCGAGGGGGATCTCGGTGCAGGCCATCACCACCTGCCGGCAGCCGCCCGCCACCAGCGCCTCGGCCGCGGCCTGCAGCAGGGGCCGGGCCTGCGCCCCCTGCCCCGCCTTGACGAGGCGCACCGCCCGCATCACCGCCGCCTGGTCCGCGGGCACGCGGCAGCTGAGGCCGTGCCGGCCGAGGTGCCGGGGATAGAGCCCGGACCGGAGGGTGCCGTCGGTGGCGAGCAGCCCCACCGGCCCGTCCGCGACGCCCCTGAGGGCGAGGGCCGCCGCCACCGCATCGACGATGTGCAGGATCGGAACCGGCGTCCGCGCCTGGAGCGCGCCGTGCCAGTGGTGGGCGGTGTTGCAGGGGATCGCGAGGCGGGTGGCGCCCACCGCCTCGAGGCGGCGCAGGGCGAGGGTCATCGCCGGCAGCGGGTCGGGTCCCTGCCCCAGGATCGCCCGGGTCCGGTCGGGAATGTCGGCGGCCTGGGCCACCACCACGGCGAGATGGTCCTGGTCGCGGGTGGCGGGCGTCGCCTCCACGAGCTTCCTCAGGAAGTCCACCGTCGCCATCGGTCCCATGCCGCCGAGCACGCCCAGCACCTCGCCGCCCGCCATCGCCCGTCTCCTCCTCGCTCGTCCGGGCGAAGGGATGCGCGAAGAGCGGCGCGGGGGCCAATGCCGTGTCGGAACGCCCCATGCGGGTTCGGACTAACCTGCCTCGGCCGCCGCCCAGATCGCCGCCACGGCGGCGCGCGCCCTGGGGCCATGGGCCTTGGCGCCGTTGCGGTAGAGCCGGATCTCCAGGGGGACCTCCGGTCCGGCGGCGACGAGGCGGCCCTCGGCGAGTTCGCGGGTGACGAGGCTGCGCGGCACGAAGGCGAGGCCGTGCCCTTCGAGCGCCATGCATTTCAGGGCCTCGGCCATCGGGTTGGCGTGGACCACGGGCCCCTGCGGCAGGCCGAGCTCGGCCTGGGCGAGGAGGCTGACGCGCCCCAGGAAGGAATCCCGCCCGTAGTCGAGGCGCGGCAGCGGCGCGCCCTCGGCCAGAGCCGGGCTGCGCACCGGAACCAGCGCGTCGGCGCCGACCACCCGGTGGGGGTAGAGCTCCGGATCGAGGGGGATCGGCACGCCCGGATGGTGGAAGGTCAGGAGGAAGTCCGAGCCGCCCTCGACCAGGGCCTGGAGGCAGTCGTGGAAGTCGTCCGGCAGGAGCCGCGTCGCCACCGGCCCGATCCGGGCGGCGAGGGTCCGGAGCCAGGCGGGGAAGAACGTCAGCGCCAGGGTGTGCAGCCCGGCGATGCGCACCAGGGGCTCGGCGGAATCGAGGCCGGCGCGCAGGTCCGCCCGGGCGCCGAGGAGCGCCCGCACGCTCTCCTCGGCGGTGTCGCGGAAGCGGCGCCCCTCCGGGGTCAGGGTGGTCGGGTAGGTGCTGCGGTCGACGAGGTTCACCCCGAGCCAGAGTTCCAGGGCGCGGATGCGCCGGCTGAAGGCCGACTGGGTGACGTGGCGGGCCTCCGCCGAGCGGGAGAAGCTGCGGGTCTGGGCGAGGCTGAGGAAGTCCTCCAGCCACTTCAGTTCCACGGCGTCCGTCCCCGTCGGCTCACGCCGGATGGATTCACGCCAGCTCGCGCACCACGACCCGGCCGCGCTCGGCCGAGAGGGCGAGGCGGCCGCTCTTGAGGGCGAGCGCCTTCTCGCCGAACAGCGCCCGGCGCCAGCCGTGCAGCACGGCCACGTCGGCGTCGTCGTCCTCGGCGATGGCCTCCAGGTCGTCCACCGTCGCGATGATCTTCGGGGCGACCCCTTCCGTCTCGCACACGGCCTTCAGCAGGACCTTGAGCAGTTCGACCAGCGCCCCGTTGCCGCCCCGGCTGCGGGTGCGCTCGGGTAGCGCGATCTCCGAGAGGTCGCGGGCGAAGCCCCGCTCCACCGCCGCGAGGATGTCGGTGCCGGTGCGCGAGCGCTCGAAGCCGGCGGGAATCGAGCGCAGGCGCCCCAGGGCCTCGACGCTGCGCGGGGCCGAGGTGGCGACGTCGATCACCGCCTCGTCCTTGAGGATGCGCCCGCGCGGCACGTTGCGGCTCTGGGCCTCCCGCTCGCGCCAGGCGGCGACCTCCATGAGCACCGCGATCTCGCGGGGCTTGCGCATCCGCCCCGCCAGGCGGCGCCAGGCGGAGGCCGGATCGGCCCGGTAGGTCTCCGGCGAGGTGAGCACGCTCATCTCCTCGTCGAGCCACTCGCCCCGGTCGGTGGAGAGGAGCTGGCCCGCCAGCACCTCGTAGACCTTCACCAGGTGGGTGACGTCCGAGAGGGCGTAGCTGAGCTGGGCGTCCGAGAGCGGCCGGCGCGACCAGTCGGTGAAGCGCGAGGACTTGTCGATCTTGGCCTTGGCCACGTCGTTGACGAGCTGCTCGTAGGAGACCGAGTCGCCGTAGCCGCAGACCATGGCGGCGACCTGGGTGTCGAAGAAGGGCTGCGGCAGCAGGCCCCCGAGGAGCCAGATGATCTCCAGGTCCTGGCGGGCGGAATGGAACACCTTCACCACGCCCTCGTCGCCCATCAGCGCGAAGAACGGCGCGAGGTCGAGATCGGGCGAGAGCGGGTCCACGAGGACGCCGGTCCCGTCCGGCGCCGCCATCTGGATGAGGCAGAGCTTGGGGTAGTAGGTCGTCTCGCGCATGAACTCCGTGTCGACGGTCACGAAGGGATGGGCGGACAGGCGGGTGCAGGCCTCGGCCAGGGCCGCAGTGGTGGCGATCAGATCCATGAATCGGCTATACCGAAGGTTCTCGCCCCAGGCGAGGGACGCCGGACCCGCTCACCAGAATTCGAGGTCCCGCACACCGTTAGGCGGCCGCCGCGCGCGGTTTGGCCCCGCGCCGGCGCGACGCCAGGGCCCGGACCCGAGCCGTGCGCGCGCGGCGCTGCGCCTCGGCGCGGGCGAGGAGCCAGTCCCGGATGCCGGCCTCGATCCGCGTCGCGCTCGCCGGATCGGCGAGGCGGCGGATGCGGTCGGCGCGAAAGCCCCGGTAGCCGCCGCGGCCTCGGTCGATGCCGCCCAGGAGCGTCCGGCCCGGCCCGAGCTTCAGCTCGCGCGCCTCGACCCGCCGGGTGCTCCAGGCCCCGCGCGAATCCTCGTAGACGATCTCGAAGGTGCCCTCGAGGGGCAGGACGCGCCAGCGGCCCTCCTGCCGCTCGCTTGTCTGCCGCTCGCCCGTCGCGGGCGCGGGCGCGGCTTCGGGAGCCTCCGCCCCGGCCTGCCGCAGAATGTCGAAAAAAGCGTTGGAATTCATGGCATTAATATGGGAATCGCCGGACGATTCCGGAAGGGGTGCGGGGCCGCGTCCGCCGCGTTCCGGTGGCCTTTCGGCCCCGCCGGCGCATCGGCCTCGCCTTGACTTCACCTCCCCCGCGTGAATGGTGCGCCGCTCAATCCCCAAAGCCCGTGATCCGTCAGCCCGTTATGCAGCAGCCCGTCATGCACCGTTACCGGACCCATACCTGCGGGGCGCTCCGGCCGTCCGATGTCGGCCAGAGCGTCCGCCTCTCCGGCTGGTGCCACCGCATCCGCGACCATGGCGGCGTGCTGTTCATCGACCTGCGCGACCATTACGGCCTGACGCAATGCGTGGTCGATTCCGATTCGAAGGCCTTCCAGGCCGCCAACGCGGCGCGCTCGGAATGGGTCATCCGCATCGACGGCCGGGTCCGCACCCGCCCCGCCGGCACCGAGAATCCCGACCTGCCCACCGGCGCGCTGGAAGTCTACATCGACGACCTCGAGGTGCTCGGCCCCGCGGGCGAGCTGCCGATGCCGGTCTTCGGCGACCTCGACTACCCGGAGGAGACCCGGCTCAAGTACCGCTTCCTCGACCTGCGGCGCGAGAAGCTGCATGCCAACATCATGAAGCGCGGCGCGATCATCGACAGCCTGCGCCGGCGCATGCGGGACGGGGGCTTCTTCGAGTTCCAGACCCCGATCCTCACCGCCTCCTCGCCGGAGGGCGCGCGCGACTACCTGGTCCCGTCCCGCGTCCACCCTGGCAAGTTCTACGCGCTGCCGCAGGCCCCGCAGCAGTTCAAGCAGCTGACGATGATCGCGGGCTTCGACCGCTACTTCCAGATCGCGCCCTGCTTCCGCGACGAGGACGCGCGGGCGGATCGCTCCCCGGGCGAGTTCTACCAGCTCGACATCGAGATGAGCTTCGTCACCCAGGAGGACGTGTTCCAGGCGGTGGAGCCGGTCCTGCGCTCGGTCTTCGAGGAATTCGCCGAGGGCAAGCGCGTGACGGGCACCTTCCCGCGCATCCCCTATGCCGAGGCGATGCTGAAATACGGCGTCGACAAGCCGGACCTGCGCAACCCGCTGATCATCGCCGACGTGACGGCCGAGTTCGCCCGCGAGGACGTCGCCTTCAAGGCCTTCAAGGGCGTGATCGCGTCCGGCGGCGTGGTCCGGGCCATTTCCGCCACGGGGGCGGCGACCCAGTCCCGCTCGTTCTTCGACAAGCTCAACGACTTCGCCCGCGCCGAGGGCGCGCCGGGCCTCGGCTACATCATCTTCGAGGACGATGGCGGCACGCTGACCGGCAAGGGTCCGATCGCCAAGTTCATCCCGCCGGACGTGCAGGCGCTCATCCGCGAAAAGACCGGCACGAAGGCCGGCGACGCGGTGTTCTTCTCGGCCGGCACCGAGGCCAAGGCGGCCGCCCTCGCCGGCAAGGCCCGCATCCGCATCGGCGACGAGCTGAACCTGTCCGACAAGGACCAGTACGCGTTCTGCTGGATCACCGACTTCCCGATGTACGAGTGGAACGAGGACGAGAAGCGGATCGACTTCTCGCACAACCCGTTCTCGATGCCGAACTTCGACCGGGAGGCGTTCCTCGCCCTCGACCCGGCGGATGCCGAGACCATCCTGAACATCAAGGCGTTCCAGTACGACATCGTCTGCAACGGCACCGAACTGTCCTCGGGGGCCATCCGCAACCACCGCCCCGACGTGATGGAGAAGGCCTTCGGCATCGCCGGCTACGGCGTCGAGGTGCTGGAGGAGAAGTTCGGCGGCATGCTCAACGCCCTGAAGCTCGGCGCCCCCCCGCACGGCGGCATCGCGCCGGGTATCGACCGCATCGTCATGCTGCTCTGCGGTGAGCAGAACCTGCGCGAGGTCGTGCTGTTCCCCATGAACCAGCGCGCCGAGGACCTGATGATGGGCGCCCCCGCCGAGGCCACGCCGAAGCAGTTGCGCGAGCTCCACATCCGCCTCAACCTGCCCGAGAAGGGCGCCTGAGGCGGCAGCACCCGGGCCGTCCCCGCACGGGGGCGGCCGTGCGCCTCTGGGCCGGCGGGATTCCACGCCCATGAACGTCCTCCGGCCCGCCGAGGCCCTGGCCCGCGCCGTCGCGATCCTCGCCGCGCAGGGCTTCGCGGTGGTGGCCCGCAACACCCGGGGCGACAGCGTCTACCTCAAGCCCGAGGCCTGCGCCTTCGCCCTACGGGTCTCGAACCACGCCCGCACCCCGAAGCAGCGCAAGAACCACCCCGACGCCATCACCAGCCTCGTCCTGCGCGACCCGACCTCCGAGTCGGCGCTGGCGGAGGCGGTGGCCGTGGCGGTGCGGAATTTCGCCGGTGAGCGGGCGAAGCGGGAGCGGGTGCTCGGGGTCAGCGCGGACTGACCTTCTGAATCTTTGAATATAAAGCTAAAATAGGTTTTTATTGATATTCCGGTGATTCCGGGAGAGAGATGGGCTGGTCGCTCGATCTCTCTGGAGCTCCGCCCATGTCGTTGTCAGGTCGTGAGAGCGCGGAACGCGCGAAACTCCCCTATGACTTCGCGGCCCTGAGGGTCGAACTCGGCCTGCTCCGCGTCGAGCATCTCCTCTTCCGGGAAATACGATCCCGATCAGCCCTGGACGCCCGCCGGCGAGACCGGGGCCGGGCAATGGACCGCTGGAGACGGCGGGCAGGACGTCGTCGCCGATGATGGCTCGCGGGTGCTCTCGCTGCGGATTCGCAGCCGGCCCTCCGAGACCTGGGACGAGCGGCACGTCGTCGTCGCGCCGGGCGGGACCCGAACCCTCTTCGAGATGGATGGGCGGACCCAGACCATCCGCGACGGCGAGATGGGCGAGATCCTGTCGCGCGCCACCCTGGTCTCTTCGAGGCGCCGGCCAGCGCGTATGAGCTCGGGGCAGATGCGAACAATCCGGCGATGTGGGTCGGTCGGGTCGACCAAGCGGAATTGGACGCCGCCTGTCCGCGTCGTGGCGAGGTTCAGGGTATCCTCGATGACTCCGTCTCTCAGGTGCGCGCCACCGGGAATTTCATGGACGCGCAAGATTTCGGCAACAAAGTTCACGCAGCCGCTGCTGCAAAAATCCGTGCCCTTAACGATCCTAATCTTGTTCCGGAGGTTACATATGTTCTTGGTACAACGGACTCAATTGTTCCCGATAAAATAGACCCGGCGCCCTACGGAACTCAGTTTTCAATCCGCCTTGACGCCCTTGAAAAAAGTGACCCAGCGACGGTCTGCATCCACGATTTCAAGACCGGCAAGCGCGGCCTGGCAGCTCTACGTGCCACCCAGATCCCACGGATGGTTGCCATCAATTTCCCTGGCACGCAGCGCATCATCGTGAGTGAAGTAAGGCCGTCCCGATGACGAACGCCAAGCAGATCAAACAGGTTTTCGGGCCGCTGGCAGCGCAGTATGGCGACCTGAAACAGATCGGGTCCCATTATCTCTGGCTGCTTCCGGTTCGGCACGTGGCGTTGCGCGTCCTGATCGACCGAAGTTCGCACAAGGACCTGTGTACGCCGCAATGGACGATGTTGCAGACCTTCATACCGGGTTCCGATCCGCTGACGAGCATCGGCTATTCCGGCTACCTGCATCGTCCTGCATCGTCCCGCGTGGCATACTGGGACTGGACGGACCCGACGATGATCGAGGATCTGCTCTTGGTCATCGCGACGGAAGCACTTCCCCGGCTTCGCGCGATCGATTCGCTGCCGGCATTCTGGGCGGTCTACACCGACGGCACCGATCGCAAGGTGCCGCAATGGTCGGAAACGCGCCTGATCTTCCACATCGCTCTCGGCGACCTTGTTGCGGCGCGGGCGCTCTACGAAACCCTGGAGCCGGAGCTTCGCGAAAACTGGTATCCCGATGTCCCCTGGGTCCAGAAACGCCGCCGGATGGTCCTGAGCGTGGCCGAACCGCGCCTGGCCAGCGATCGGGCTGCGCTCGCGAACATCCTGCACGGCTGGGAGGCGGACAACATCCGCGGCACGAAGATCGAGCCGTACTGGGAGCCGACGCCGTTCCCGCTGGAGGACGCGTCGGCCTGAGGCTCAGCCCTCGGCCGGAGCGTCGTCGCGAAAATACGGCTCCACGGAGCCTTTGAGCTTCACCGTCATCGGGTTGCCGGCGCGGTCCAGGGTCTTGCCGGCCGAGAGTCGGACCCAGCCCTCGCTGACGCAGTATTCCTCGACATTGGTCTTCTCGACGCCCTTGAAGCGGATGCCGATGCCGCGCTCGAGGATCTTCTCGTCGTAGTACGGGCTGTTGGGATTCACAGCGAGGCGGTCGGGGGGCGTGTCGGACATCGTCGCGGGCCTTGGATCGTTTCACGTCATGCGGAGCAGGAACGCAAGCGGGTACGGGATTCGGCGCGGGGCCGCAACGCCGGGCCGCCCGCGGCCCCCGATGCGGGGGCGGCCGGGAACGCGATCGGCGCCGCGATGGAACAAAACGCTCCGATCGTCAGCGTCGGACCGCGATCCGGACGCGACAGGGAGGCCCCGGCATAGGAGTTTGTGCCGATGGAGAAACCGGCCCGAACGGCGGGCGGGCACGGTCGATCCGGGTCTCCTGACGCGGGTTGCGCCCACTGGGCAGCCGGTGCAACAGGAGCCCACAAGCGACAATCCCGCCGATGATGGGAGACGCGCTCCGACGCCGGGGCAGCGCGCAATCCTGAGGAGGACGACCATGGGCGACAATATGTCCGACGATCTCAAGTCGGGAGCGCTCGTCTATCACCGACTGCCGCGGCCCGGGAAACTGGAGATCCAGGCGACCAAGCCGCTGGGCAACCAGCGCGACCTGGCGCTGGCCTACTCGCCCGGCGTCGCCGCCGCCTGCATGGCGATCCACGAGGATCCGCAGGAGGCCGCCACCCTCACCATCCGCCAGAACCTCGTCGCGGTGCTCACCAACGGCACCGCCGTGCTGGGCCTGGGCGATATCGGGCCGCTGGCCTCGAAGCCGGTGATGGAGGGCAAGGCCGTCCTGTTCAAGAAGTTCGCCGGCATCGACGTGTTCGACATCGAGGTCGCCCAGCACGACGTCTCCAAGCTCGTCGACGTGGTCTGCGCCCTGGAGCCGACCTTCGGCGGCATCAACCTTGAGGACATCAAGGCGCCGGAGTGCTTCGAGGTCGAGGAGCAGTGCCGGGCCCGGATGAACATCCCGGTCTTCCACGACGACCAGCACGGCACCGCGATCATCGTGGCGGCCGCCGTCCTCAACGGCCTGGAGCTCGCCGGCAAGCGGCTCTCCGACGTCCGCATCGTCACCTCGGGCGCGGGAGCCGCCGCGCTGGCCTGCCTCAACCTGCTGGTGTCGCTGGGCGCCCGCGTCGAGAACATCACCGTCACCGATATCAAGGGCGTGGTCTACAAGGGCCGCACCGAACTGATGGACCGCTGGAAGGACGTCTACGCCCAGGAGACCGAGGCCCGGACGCTCGCCGACGTCATCCCGGGCGCCGACGTGTTCATCGGCCTCTCGGCCGGCGGCGTGCTGAAGCCCGAATACCTAGAGAAGATGGCCGACAAGCCGCTGATCATGGCGCTGGCCAACCCCTACCCCGAGATCATGCCGGACCTGGCGCAGGAGAAGCGCCCCGACGCCATGATCTGCACCGGGCGCTCGGACTTCCCCAACCAGGTCAACAACGTCCTCTGCTTCCCCTACATCTTCCGGGGCGCCCTCGACGTCGGCGCCACCTCGATCAACGAGGAGATGAAGCAGGCGGCCGTGAAGGCGATCGCGGCGCTGGCCCGCGAGACGCCCTCCGACGTGGTCGCCCGCGCCTATGGCGGCGAGGCCCGGCCCTTCGGCCCGCGCTCGCTGATCCCGAGCCCGTTCGATCCGCGCCTGATCCTGCGCATCGCCCCGGCCGTCGCCCAGGCCGCGATGGATTCGGGCGTCGCCGGGCGGCCCCTGGAGAACGTCCAGGCCTATACCGACGGCCTCGACCGCTTCGTCCACCGCTCGGGCTTCATCATGAAGCCGATCTTCTCCAAGGCGAAGGAGAACCCCAAGCGGGTCATCTATACCGAGGGCGAGGACGAGCGCGTGCTGCGCGCCGCGCAGGCGATCTCCGAGGACAAGGTCGCCCGGCCGATCCTGGTCGGCCGGCCCCGGGTGATCGAGACCCGGATCAAGCGCTTCGGCCTCTCCCTCCGGCAGGGCGTCGATTTCGACCTCATCGATCCCGAGGACGATCCGCGCTACCGCGACTACGTCGCCACCTACCTAGAGGCCGCCGGACGGCGCGGCATCACGCCGGACGCCGCCCGCACCCTGGTGCGCACCAACAACACCGTGATCGGGGCCATCGCGGTGCGCCGCGGCGAGGCGGATGCGCTGATCTGCGGCCTCGAGGGCCGCTTCGAGACCCGCCTGCGGGTGATCCGCGACGTGATCGGCCTCGCTCCCGGCGTGCTCGACTTCGCCGCCATGAGCCTGATCGTCACCAAGGAGGGCGCCTACTTCCTCGCCGACACCCACGTGCGGCCGGATCCCAGCGCCGAGGAGATCGCGGACGTGGCCGTGGCCTGTGCCGAGCACGTCAGCCGCTTCGGCCTGACCCCGAAGATCGCGCTGCTCAGCCACTCGGATTTCGGTCAGTCGGATTCGCGCTCGGCGGTGAAGATGCGCACCGCCCTCGGCCTGATCCGCGAGCGCCGGTCCGACCTCGAGGTCGACGGCGAGATGCAGGCCGATTCCGCCCTGTCGGAGATCATCCGCGACCGGGTGATGCCGGCCTCGCGCCTGAAGGGGGCGGCCAACGTGCTGATCCTGCCGAACCTGGATGCGGCCAACATCGCCTTCCAGTTCGCCAAGGTCCTGGCCGACGCCCTCCCCGTCGGACCCCTGCTCATCGGCCCGGCCAAGCCCGCCCACATCCTGTCGCCGTCGGTGACCGCCCGCGGCATCGTCAACGTCACGGCTGCCGCCGTGGTCGAGGCGCAGGCGGCCGAGGTCGGGACCAGCCCGATTCTGGCCGAGCCCGGCGTCGGGCCGACCTCGGCCTGAGGCGGGGGCATCGACGGCGTCCGGCAAGGGGGAGACCCGCGCGTGGGATGCAGGGGCGGCGGCCGAACCGCCGCCTCGCCCTGGCCGCCCAAATGCGATAGCCCTTCGCGTGAGGGAGCGTGCGACGGCCGGGCGCGGGTCCGGTGCGCCGTCGCGGGCACGGGAGACACGGGATGCAACTCGGCATGATCGGCCTCGGCCGGATGGGCGGCAACATCGTCCGTCGGCTGCTGCGGGACGGGCACCAGGCGGTGGTCTTCGACCAGAACCCGGAGGCGGTCGCCGCCCTGGTGGCGGAGGGCGCGACGGGCGCCGACAGCCTCGATGACTTCGTCGCCAAGCTCACCGTGCCCCGCGCCGCCTGGGTGATGCTCCCGGCGGGTGCCATCACCGAGGCCACGGTGAAGACCCTCGGCGGCCTGATGGCCCGGGACGACGTCGTCATCGACGGCGGCAATTCCTTCTACAAGGACGACATCCGCCGCGCCGCCGAGCTGAAGGGCGCCGGCATCCACTACGTCGACGTCGGCACCTCCGGCGGCGTCTGGGGCCTGGAGCGCGGCTACTGCATGATGATCGGCGGCGACGCCGCCGCCCTGGAGCGCCTCGACCCGATCTTCCGGACCCTGGCGCCGGGCGTCGGCACCATCCCGAAGACCCCCGGCCGCGAGGGCCGCGACCCGCGGGCGGAGGCCGGCTACATCCATGCCGGTCCGAGCGGAGCGGGACACTTCGTCAAGATGGTCCATAACGGCATCGAGTACGGCCTGATGCAGGCTTATGCCGAGGGCTTCGACATTCTCCGGCACGCCGATTCCGAGGACCTGCCCGAGGCCCAGCGCTTCGACCTGAACATCGGCGACATCGCCGAGGTCTGGCGCCGCGGCAGCGTGGTCTCGTCCTGGCTCCTCGACCTCACCGCCGGGGCCCTGGCCCAGGACGAGCACCTCGAGGACTTCTCCGGCTTCGTCGCCGATTCCGGCGAGGGGCGCTGGACCCTGAACGCCGCCATCGAGGAATCGGTGCCGGCCAATGTGCTCTCGGCCGCCCTCTACGCGCGCTTCCGCTCCCGCGAGGAGGCGAGCTACGCCGACAAGCTGCTCTCGGCCATGCGCAAGGGCTTCGGCGGGCACCAGGAGCCGAAGTAACCCCGCGGCGGTCGCCCGCGCGTCCCGTGGGCCTGTCCCCGGCCCCGTCCCGCTCCATCCAGGTTCCGCGCCGATGATCCCCCTGCCCGAGGCCGCCGAGATCCTGCCCGATGCCGACGCGGTGGCGGAGGCCGCCGCCGAACGCCTCGTGGCCCTCTGCGGCTCGGCCCCGCGGCCGGCCATCGCGGTCTGCCTCTCCGGCGGCTCGACGCCCAAGCGCCTCTACGCCCGGCTGAGCGGGCCGGACTACCGGGCGCGGCTGCCCTGGGAGCGCCTGCACTGGTTCTTCGGCGACGACCGGATGGTGCCGTGGACGGATGCGGCGAGCAACGTCCGCATGGCCCGCGAGGCCTTCGGCGACGCACCGATCCCGGACGGCCACCTGCACGGGATGGAGACCGGCGGCATCCCGGAGGCGGGCGCGCGCGCCTATGCCGAGACCCTGCGGGCCTTCTACGGCGCGGCCGTCCTCGATCCCGCCCGGCCCCTGTTCGACCTCGTCCTCCTCGGCCTCGGCGAGGACGGGCACACCGCCTCGCTCTTCCCCGGCAAGCCCGCCCTGGCCGAGCGTCATGCCTGGACGGCGCCGGTGCCGGAGGCGGGGCTCGCCCCCTTCGTGCCCCGCATCACCCTCACCTTCCCGGCCCTCGCCTCGGCCCGCGAGGCCCTGGTCCTCGTGACGGGAGCCGGCAAGCAGGAACCCCTGCGCCGACTCGCGCGCGGCGAGGACCTGCCCGCGCGGCACCTGCGCAGTGTTGGCCGCCTCGTCTGGCTGGTCGATCAGGAGGCGGCCGGAGCCTGATCTGCGGAAAATCAGAGATTCGCCACCCCGGGCCGACGCATCACTGATAAAAGGGATTGATTTGCCGGTATCGGTGAGCGAACACTTGCCCATTGCCGGAATCTCCCGGTCTCGCAACGCTGTGCCATGGGCGTGGAGTCTTTCGACGGCCTGTCCCGCCGACCCGCCGCACCCCGGCGGTGGCGCCGCGCATCCCGTCACCGGATCGGACCGCTGCGCTCGGTTTCCGAGGCCGCATCCCATCCGGTCCTGCGCGGCATGCGCTCCGGTGCCCTCGCGGGCCTCGCCCTCGTGGCCGTCCTCGGCCTGCCGGTCCTCCTCGTCCTCACCGTGAAGGCCCCCTACCCGGTCGCGGACGAGGCGACCGCCCCGGCCCGGGTCTGGGCCGGCGAGCCGGTTGCCCGGGCCGCGGTCGAGGCGCCGGCCCCACCCGTGATCCCGACCCCGATCGTCGCGGCCGTCGCCGACCCCGCGCCGGCCCGCGCCGCGGCGGCGCCCGCGGCCGGCGACGCCCGCGAGCGGGCCCCCGCCCTCAGCGTCGACCTGATCCCGGTGCTCGACGACGAGAGCGGCGCCCTCACGATCGAGGAGCCGGCGCTCCCCGCGGCGCCGGCCGTCAAGCCGGCCCAGCCGGCCCGCGCGGCGGCGGCCAGAGCTCCCAGGACCCCCTGACCCTTCGGGTCGAGGACCGCGCATGAAGAGACCCGCCGCGACGCGAGCCGGGCGGGTCGAAGCGTCGGATGTTTCGGCGCCGGCTCAGGCGGCGCGCCGGACCGGGTCGCGGACGTTGTCGTTGAGGACGACGAACATGCCGGCGGCGCCGGTATCCGCGGCGGCCGGTCCGGCCGTCCCGTCGTCGATCAGCAGGGCCAGCATCGGGCCGATGGCGACGGCGGCCAGGCCGAGAATGAACAGCGAGAGCATCGTGGGATTCCGGTGACGGTGCGACGGACCCTTATCGCACTGCACAACGGAATTGGGTATGCCTCATGCTGCGGCGCGGTCATGCGGCCGAAGCCGGGTTCACGCGGGACCCGAGCGGACGAGGCCGTGCTCCCCGGCGCGTCCCCTATCGGTGCACCGGCTCGGCGACGATCGGCGGCAGCGGCAGCAGGTAGTATCCGCCGACCAGCAGGATGGCCGAGAGGACGAGGCCGAGGGAGGACACGTACAGCACGGCGAAGACGTCGCGGTTGAAGTCGGCCGTCTGCAGCACGACGATCGCGAAGGGGATGCTCACCAGGGCGAGGAGAACGGACAGGACCATCTCGGAACCTTTGCCGGTGGAGAGGCGGACCGAACGGCTCGGTGTCGCCCGGGGCGCAGACGGCGTCGAGCCGGGCGCCCGGCCCGGCTCGAATGGGGACGTCGGTCCGGGCCGGGCGCGGCGGGACCCCGGAGACGCCCCGGCCCGAGAGCCGGGGCGCGGTCGGGTCAGGCGTGCGCCAGGACGCCGGCCGGCTGGACCACGCCTTGCGCGGCGTGGTGGCGCTTCAGCATCGGCCGCAGCACGGCGATGGCGAGGAAGGCCGCGATGAGGTCCATCACCGCCACGGTGTAGAGCACCGTCGCCCAGGTCCCGGTCGCCTGCATCAGCAGGTTGCCCACCGGCACGAACAGGGCGGCGAAGCCCTTGGCGCAGTAGAGCACGCCGTAGATCTTGCCGATGTGCTTGGAGCCGAAGGTGTCGGCGGCGGTGGCGCTGAACAGGGAGTAGACCTCGCCCCAGGCCAGGAACACGATGCCCGAGAGGATGACGAAGGCCCACGGGTTCGTGCCGAAATAGCCCAGCGCGACGATGCCGATGCCTTCCATGGTGAAGGCGATGAACATCGTCTTCTCACGGCCGATCCGGTCCGAGACGTAGCCGAAGAGCGGGCGCGAGATGCCGTTCATCACCCGGTCGAGCATCAGCGCGAAGGGCAGAGCGGCCATGGCGAAGAAGTACAGGTTGACCTGGAACTCCTTCACGCCGAGATCCTGCGCGATGACGCCGAGCTGGGCCACCGCCATCAGGCCGCCCGTCACCGTGCAGGTGAACATCAGCAGCATCACCCAGAACACCGGGGTGCGCAGGGCCTCCCGCAGGGTGTAGTCGCGCCGGGTCTGCAGCACCTTGGTGGAGAAGATGACCTCACCCTTGGCGGGCGACCGCAGGCCGAGGGCCGCCAACATGATGATGCCGCCCTGGATCAGCCCGAAGATGAAGAAGGCCTGGGCGTAGCTGCCCTGCGAAATCATGTTGGCGATCGGGATGATCGTCAGGGCCGAGCCCGCGCCGTAGCCGCCCGCCGTGAGGCCGACCGCGAGGCCGCGCTTGTCCGGGAACCACTTGAGGGCGTTGTTGATGCAGGTGGCGTAGACGCAGCCGACGCCGATGCCGCCCGCCACCGAGCCGGCATAGAAGCCGGTGAGCGAGGTGGCATAGGAGTTGATTACCCAGGCGAGGCCGGTCATCAGGCCGCCGAACAGCACCACGCGGCTCGGGCCGTACTTGTCGATGAAGTAGCCCTCGATCGGCGTCAGCCAGGTCTGGACCACGACGAAGATCGTGAAGGCGACCTGGATCGCCGCGCGATCCCAGCCGAAGGTCTTCTGAATCTCGGGGACGAAGAGCGTCCAGGCATACTGAATGTTCGCGGCCGCGACCATGCAGGCCACGCCGAGAGTCAATTGCAACCATCGATTGACGGTCGGCTTCGTCATAGGGGGCGCGGCAGCAGTCATCGCCATGAGCTGAGTTCCTCGTTCTGCTTGGGACGGGAGGCGTTTTGTTCGAAGTCCCGATCGAATGCTCAATTGCAGCCGGCACGCCTGAGGCGAATCCTGCGGTTCACTTGCCGGGCAGCAGATGTGCATTATTTGGTATACCACGGACCCGTGCAAGCAGAATAATTCTACAATGGGGTGCGATTTTTCGGGATTAAACGGGTTGTCGGATGCGTTTACGGGCTTGGACCAGAGTCCGACCTGACCGTGTCCTGATCAGGACGCCGCCTGTTGCCGGATGATCTCCGACGGCGGGGCGCGATGCTGTCCTTTGCCTGCCGTCGGGCGACGCGTTCCACGACAAGACTTGTTCGGCGCCGGAACGCGAGGCGGAACACATGTCGCGACCCGGCCCGGGACCCGAGGGCGTCCCGTCCGGCGGCGACCCTGCCCGGACCGGAGCCGGGCCGCGATCCGCTACCGGGGCAGGCGCAGGAGCCGAGGCCGCCAGACCCCGAGGACGACGTTGGCGGTGGCCACCGCCAGCAGCACCCAGAGCGTGTCGCGCTCCGGCCCGAGGGTCGCCGCGAGGGTGGCGGGATCGACCCGGCCGGCCAGGGCCAGGGCGCTCTGCTCCGCCTCCTGGCGCATCGGCCCCTGCACGTAGACGAGGACGCCCTCGAACATCAGCACCCCGGTGGCGAGCTTCAGCCAGGCCCAGCCCGCGTTCAGGAAGCCACGGTTCAGGGTCATGGCCAGAAGGCCGGAGACCAGCGTCAGCGCCAGACTCGGCAGGACGATCCAGGTGGCGACCGCACCCATGGCGGCCCGCGCCGCGGTGTAGCCGTCGAGGGCGCTCGGCGGCGGCGCCACGCCGAGCATGACGACGAGGGCGGCCATCGCCCCCATCAATCCGGTCGCCCCCATCGTGTGGAGGAACTTCATCAGGCGTCGCTGCACGCGTCCGGCCTCCGGCCCAGGATCGGCCGATCCTAGCCCGGACAGACGCGGCGGCGGTAGCCGGCTCGGGCCTCAGCCCTCCCGGTCGGGCGCCACGTGGATCCGGGCGCCGGCCTCGGCGAGGCGCCGCAGCTGCTCGCGCGGTTCGGGGGAATCGGTCACCAGGGTCCAGTCGCGCGGAAGCGGCGCCCAGGCGGTCTGCTCGGCGCGGCCGAGTTTGCCCGCATTGGCCAGCACGATCACCTCGCGCGCCTGGCGCATCATCAGGGACTTCAGGGCGACCTGATCGAGGCTGGCCTCGCACAGGCCGCGCCCGGCCACGACCCCGTCGGCGCTGACGATCGCGCGGTCCGCCGTCATCAGGCGCAGGGCCTCGATGGCGAGGGGGCCGACGGTGCTCATGCTGGTGGCCCGCAGCGCCCCCCCGAGGACGACGAGGTCGAGCCCGGGGGCCTCGGCCAGGAAGGGCAGCAGCGCGAGGTTGTTGGTGATGATGCGCAGCCGCCGCCTCGCGAGGAGCTGGCCGAAGGCCGCGACCGTGGAGCCGGCATCGAGGATCAGCGTGTCGCCGTCCGCCACGAGGTCGAGGGCGGCGCGGGCGATCGCCCGCTTCTCGGCCCCGTTCACGGCGAGCCGCTCGGTCAGGGTGGTCTCGGGCGGATGGCGCGTCAGGATCGCCCCGCCATAGGTCCGGCGCACGGCCCGGGTGGCGGAGAGGTGCTGCAGGTCGCGGCGGACCGTCGAGGCGGAGACCTTCAGGCGGGCCGCCACGTCGTCGACGTCGATCTCGCCGACGCTCAGCGCCTCCAGCAGCAACGCCCGACGCTCCTGGCTGCGCATCGACATGGGTTCGTGGCTCCCCCCGTTTCGGTCCCGCGTCATGGCGCAGGTCGCGGCCGCTGGCCAGGGCGTTTCGCCCGGATCGGCGGCCGCGCCGCGGGATGGGCGCGGCCTCAGGCGGCGATCGACTTCGGGGCGAGGTCGACCGCCTGGCGCAGGGCCTCGATCAGGCTGCGCTCGTCGGCGATCCCCTTGCCGGCGATGTCGAAGGCCGTGCCGTGGTCGACCGAGGTGCGGATCACCGGCAGGCCCACGGTGATGTTCACCCCCGCCTCGAGGCCCAGGACCTTGATCGGGCCGTGGCCCTGATCGTGGTACATCGCCACCACCATGTCGTAGTCGCCCCGGCCGGCGAGGAAGAACAGCGTGTCGGCCGGCAGCGGCCCGCGCACGTCCCAGCCCTTCGCCTGGCAGGCCGCGATGGCCGGGGCGATCTTCTCCGCCTCCTCGCCGCGCCCGAACAGGCCGTTCTCGCCGGCATGGGGATTGATCGCGCAGACGCCGATCTTCGGATCGGCGATGCCGGCCTTCACCAGGACGGCGTGGCCGCGGGCGATGACGCGCTCGACCAGGCCGGGCTCGATCTTCGCGATGGCGTCGATGAGGCCGATATGGGTGGTGACGTGGATCACCCGCAGCTTCGGCGAGACCAGCATCATCGAGACCTCCGGCGTGCCCGTGAGGTGGGCGAGGAGCTCGGTATGGCCCGGATACCTGTGTCCGGCGGCGTGGAGCGCCTCCTTGGACAGGGGCGCGGTGCAGATGCCCTGGGCCTGCCCGGCCTGCACCACCGCCACCGCCTTCTCGATGTAGCGGTAGGCCGCCTCCCCCGCCGCCGGCGAGACCTGCCCGAACGGCAGGTCGGCGGGCACGACCTTGAGGTCGAGGCACTGGACCGCCCCGCTGTCGAAATCCGCCTCCCCGGCCGCGGACAGGGACGCGACCGCCAGGTCCGAGCCGACGATCCGGCCGGCCTGCCGCAGGCGCTCGGCATCGCCGACGACCAGGGGCCGGCACGTCGCCTGGACCTCGGCATGCCCCAGGGCCTTCATGATGATCTCCGGGCCGATGCCGGCGGGATCGCCCATGGTGATCGCGAGAGTGGGGCGGGTCATGACAGGCGTCCTTCGATTCTGGCGGCGCGCAGGCGCGCGCGGATGCGGATGAGGGAGTCGGCGTCGCCGAAGGCGCCGGCCTTGGTGGCGACCGGCACGGCGAGGCGCCCGAGGGTCAGGCCGAGGGAGACACCGGGCTCGATCTCGTCGACGAGCCGGATGCCGTCGACGCCGAAGCGGGCCAGCAGCGCGGCGGCGGTCTCGCCGCCGGTGGCCGCGACGGCACCGATCCGGGCCGCCACCGGGTCGAGCGCCTCGGCGAGGCTCCGGGCCAGGCGCGGGCCGAGGGTCAGGTCGGGGGCGCCCGCCGCGGTGATCTCGACCAGGGCGTCGCCGCCGGCCTCGAGGATTTCGGCGACGTGCTGGGCGAAAGCGGCCCGGTCCGCGCCCGCGCCCAGCAGCGTCTCGGGCGTGACGGGCAGGTGGGTGACGCCGTCCTGCCCGGCAAGCCTGCGGGTGGCCGCCCGGCTGGCGGCCGCCAGGGAGCCGACCACCATCAGGCTGCCGAACCGGCTCGGCGCGAGGGGGGCCGGCGCACCGGCGGGCTCGGCCCGAAGCGCGGCGAGCGCATGGGCGAGGCCCGCGCTGCCGATGAAGAACGGGGCCGGCGCGACGGACAGGCCCACCGCCGCGATCCGGTCGAGGTCCGCGTCGGTCTCGGCGTCGCAGACCGCGACGGCCGGCCCCGCGGCGGCGATCCGGGCGAGGTCGGCGGCGAGGCCGGCTCCGCGCACGGCCGCGAGCGGCACCACCTCGCTGCGGATGCCCGCACCGGCGAGGACGGCCCCGAGGTCGGCGCTCGCGTAGGTGTGGTCGCGCCGCCAGACCTCCGCCTCCTCGAGGGGGCGGCCGTCGACCCGGACCCGGCCCCCCAAGGTGGTCCGGCCGGTGGCCGGGAAGGCCGGGGCGCAGATGCCGAAGGCCGAGCCGGTCCGGGCCGCCAGGACCGCCATCGTGGCGGCGGTCTCGGCGGCGGGCTGGCCCCGGAGCGTCGAATCGATCTTCTTGAACAGGAGCCGGTCCGGTTCGAGCCAGCGTCCCAGCAGGTCGGCGTGCCGCTGCGCCGCCGCCGCCGCGGACAGGCCGCGGCTGTCGGCGTCGTAGGCCAGGACCGCGAGGTCCCGGGCATCGAGGCCCGCGGCGGCGCCCCAGGTCACCGCCGCGCCGAGGCCGCGCCGCTCGAAGGCGATGGCGCAGTCGGCCGCCCCCGTCAGGTCGTCGGCGAGGATCAGCCAGCGGCGGCCCGAATCGGCGCAGGTCATGTCAGCGGCCGGCGACGGGCTGGGCGGGCGCGACGGCCTCCGGGGTCTCGGCCTCCGCCTCGCCGCCGCCGAATCGGCGGGAGGCCCAGGCAGTGGCGATCGGCACGAGGATCGCCGTGACGACGACGCAGGCCGCCACCAGGATCGTGGCCGGCCCGGCGGCCTCGGCATAGGCCGGGTTCGCCGAGGCGACGATCGCCGGCACGGCGGCGGCGTTGCCCGCCGTCGAGGCCGCCGCGACCCCGGCGACGCCGGTGCCCCCCGTGAGCCGGTCGGCGAAGAACAGCGGGATGCCGGTGACGACCACCACGGCGACGCCCATGGCGAGGCCGAGCAGGCCCGCCTGCCAGACCTTCGTGAGGTCGAGGCCGGCTCCGAGGGCGAAGGCGAAGAACGGGATCATCACGGGGATCGCCCGGCCGAGGAAGTCGCGCATCTCCCGGTCGAGGTTGCCGATGATCATGCCGACGAGGAGCGGCAGGATCGCACCCACGAGGGTCTGCCAGGGAAAGGCCGAGAGCCCGGCGACCCCGAGGGTCACCATGGTGAGGAAGGGGCCGCTCTCCAGGGACATCACGGTGTAGGCCCCGACGTCGCGCGGGCGGCCGTACTGGCCCATCAGCGCCATGTAGAGCCCCCCGTTGGTGTCGTTCATGGAGGCGACGACCGCCAGGGTGGAGAGGCCCGCGAACATCCCGGCCGCGACGGGCGCCTCGCCGAGGACCTGCCCGAAGACCAGCCCGAGCAGGATGGCGATGCCCACCTTCACGATCAGCAGGGTGCCGCCCTTCTTCATGATGTAGGGCGTCGCGCGGAAATCGATGCTGGCGCCCATGCAGACGTAGAAGACCGCCAGGATCGTCAGGGCGCCGGAGAAGAGCGCGCCGGTGAACGACCCGAACAGCTTCGGGGTGCCGGGAAAGAACGTGGCGATCAGGGCGCCGGCCAGGAGCGGCACCACCATCATGCCGCCCGGCACCGCCTCGATGGCCCGTTTGATCGGAATCTGCATGCGCGTCTCCTCTGTGCGCGTTTTGCGCAATTTTTTGACTCTTGAAGATTTCCCGATGCCGGCCGCACGGTCTCGACGGAAGCGATCAGGAACATTCTGATCATAACGCGCATCTCGTCAAGAAAATTGCGCGATGCGCGCAGCCTTGAGCGCGCGGCCGCACCCTCGCCGCGGGCTGCGTCCCCGGCCGCTCGGCGTTCCGGCGGCCCGGAATAGATTTTTATTCCTGTCTTATAATAGATAGCTATTATATTTACAGGAAGGATCGTGCTTGATATCCAAGAGTCGCGACGAACGATTTTGGCCGGCCGGTCGGTGGCGCCAGGGCTCTGGCTGCACCGGGGCGATCGTGCCACTCTGCAGCGACCCAGGTTTCGGGTGCCGACAAGGCAGACGTTCGGATGAAAAGCGGCTCCAGACCGCTCGCGAAAACAGAATCGCCGCCATGCGCGTGGCTTAAGGGAGGATGTTATGAGCTTGGTGACAGGCTTGCCATCGGACTTCACTGAGCCTCTGCTTGAAGTCGATGGCGTCACGCTGCAGTACAAGACCCCTCATCACCTCGTCACGGCGACCTACCGGGTCAGCTTCCAGGTCTTTCCGAGCGACCGGTTCGTCCTGCTCGGGCCGTCGGGGTGCGGGAAATCCACCCTCCTGAAGTCCGTCGGCGGCTACATGGCGCCGACGGAGGGGCAGATCCGCCTGAAGCGCCAGGCCGTCACCGAGCCCGGCCCGGACCGGATGATGGTGTTTCAGGAATTCGATCAGCTCCTGCCGTGGAAGACCGTGCGCCAGAACGTGGCCTTCGCCCTCGAGGCCTCGGGGCGCCTGTCGGGCCGAGCCGCCGACGAGCGGGCCATGCACTATATCGACAAAGTCAACCTCTCGGCCTTCGCCGACAGCTATCCGCACATGCTCTCGGGCGGCATGAAGCAGCGCGTGGCCATCGCCCGCGGCATGGCGATGGAGCCCGACATCCTGCTCATGGACGAGCCCTTCGCGGCGCTGGATGCCCTGACGCGGCGCCGGATGCAGGACGAACTCCTGGCCCTGTGGGAGGAGACCCGCTTCACGGTGCTGTTCGTCACCCACTCGATCCCGGAGGCGATCAAGATCGGCTCGCGCATCCTCCTGCTCTCGCCCCATCCCGGCGAGGTCAAGGCCGAGCTCAACACGGCCGGCTCGCCGGAGGAAACCCTGCTGCTGGAGAAGCGCATCCACCAGATGCTGTTTTCCGAAGAGATCAAGGAGGCGGAGAATGTCTAGGACCGCGAAGGTGCTCGTGTCGCCCGTCATGCTCCGCCCCGCCCGCCCCGAGATCGTCCGCGAGACCGGCGGCGCCTATGGCGGCGCCATCGTCGAGAAGCCGCTCTCGACCGTGGAGCGCCTCTACAACCACGGCTGGCTGCGCAAGCTCGTCATCCTGGCGGTGCTGGCCCTGATCTGGGAGGCCTACGGGCGCTACCTCGACAACGACCTCCTGTTCCCGACCTTCACCGCCACCGTGACGGCCTTCGCCCGCGGGGTCGCGGACGGCACGCTGGTGCTGCGGGCCTGGGGCTCCATCAAGGTGCTGTTGATCGGCTACGGCCTCGGGATCCTGCTGGCGACCGTGCTGACCGGCATCGCGATCAGCTCGCGCATCGGCACGGACTTCCTCGAGACGATGACCTCGATGTTCAATCCCCTGCCGGCCATCGCGCTGCTGCCGCTGGCCCTGATCTGGTTCGGCCTGGGCAACGGCAGCCTGATCTTCGTGCTGGTCCACTCGGTGACCTGGGCGATCGCGCTGAACACCCATTCGGGCTTCCTCTCGGTCTCCCGCACCCTGAAGATGGTCGGCCGCAACTACGGCCTGCGCGGCAGCCGGCTCATCACCAAGATCCTGATCCCGGCGGCCTTCCCCAGCATCCTGACGGGCCTCAAGGTCGGCTGGGCCTTCGCCTGGCGCACCCTGATCGCGGCGGAACTCGTCTTCGGCGTCAGCTCGGGCTCGGGCGGGCTGGGCTGGTTCATCTTCGAGAACAAGAACATGCTCGACATCCCCAACGTGTTCGCGGGGCTGCTGACGGTGATTCTCATCGGCCTCTGCGTCGAGAACCTGATCTTCCAGACCATCGAGCGCCACACCCTGCAGCGCTGGGGCATGCAGGCTTGAGGCGGGCCGGGCCTTCGGTCCGTCAGTCGAGGTCTGAGCGGTAGTGGAGCGCGGCCGTCCAGCTCTGGCGGTACTCGATCGGGGCGCCGGCGAGGGACACGGCGACCCGGCGCACCAGGAGCAGGGGCGTCCCCGGCGGGCAGCCGAGGGCCTGCGCGATGGCGGGGGCCGCCCGGTCGGTGGCGATCGCGTCCCGCGCCCGCGCCACGGTCTGGCCGCAGCGCGCCTGGTAGAGCACGTAGATCTCCTCCAGCATCTCGGCGCCGGGCTCCGCCCGCAATGCGGCGAAGGGTTCGGCCGGCAGCGCGATCCGCTCGTAGATCATCGGCACGCCGTCCTCGCTGCGGGTGCGCAGGAGGACCAGCACCTTCGCGCCCGGCCCGAGCCCGAGGGCGCCCCGGTCCTGCGCGTCGGCCCGTGCGGTCCCGGCCGAGAGGACGTGGGCCACGGGGCGGAACGGCCGGCCGTCGCCGTGGACGAAGCGCAGGAAGCGGAAGCGCGACCGGTCGCTCGAATGGGGCACCACCTGGGTGCCGCGCCCGTGCTGGCGCTCCAGCAGGCCCTGTCCGACGAGGTCCTCCATGGCCTTGCGGATCGTCCCGATGGAGACGCCGAGGTCGAGGGCCAGCTGCGGCTCGCTCGGCAGGTAGCCGCCCGGCTTCCAGGTCCCGTCCACGATCCGGCGCAGCAGCAGGTCGCGCGCCTGCAGGTAGAGCGGGCGGCTCGCCAGGGGCGCGGTCGCGGGCTCGGCCGGCGACGGGACCGCGGAGGGATCCAGGGATTCGGCGGCGGCGCGGCTTCGGTTCGACATCGGCAACTCATATATATGACATATGACCGTTGACAGCGGTCGATGCGAGGCTATCGTGGCCCTCGGCACCGGACCAGAGAATTCGGGCCCAGGCAGGAGGAACACATGGCGCTCGGCCGTCTCATCCGGCTCTGCGGAGCCGCGGCGCTGGTCTCCGCGACCCTTTCGGCGAGCCTTCTGGCCGGCTCGGGGGCCGCCCGGGCGGAGGCTCCGGTGGTGCGCCTCGCCAAGCAGTTCGGCATCTCCTACCTGCCGCTGACCGTGATGGAGGAGGAGAAGCTTCTCGAGAAGCACGCCCGCCAGCAGGGCCTGGAGCTCAAGACCGAGTGGCTCCGCTTCACCGGAGGCTCCGGCATGAACGAGGCCCTGCTCTCGGGGAACCTCGATCTCGCCGCCGGCGGCGTCGGGCCGATGCTGACGATCTGGGGGCGCACGCGGGGCAACCTGCAGGTCAAGGGCGTCGCCGCCCTGAACGCGATGCCGCTCTGGCTGGTGAGCGTGAACCCGGCGGTCACGTCGATCAAGGACTTCACGGACAAGGACAAGATCGCCCTGCCGACGGTGAAGAGCTCGATCCAGGCGATCACCCTGCAGATGGCCGCCGAGAAGGCCTTCGGGCCCGGCCAGCAGGGCAGGCTCGACCCGCTCACGGTCTCGATGGGCCATCCCGATGCGCAGACGGCGATGCTCGGCGGACGCTCCGAGATCACGGCGCATTTCGGCTCGCCGCCGTTCCAGGAAATGGAGCTGAAGGATCCCCGTGCCCGCAAGGTGCTCGACAGCTACGACGTGCTGGGCGGCCCGCACACCTTCAACCTGGTCTGGGCGAGCAACCGCTTCGTCTCCGCCAACCCGAAGATCGTGGCCGCCTTCCGGGGCGCCCTGGAGGAGAGCCTGGCGCTGATCAAGGCCGAGCCCGCCAAGGTGGCGACCCTGTGGATCAAGGCCGAGAACGCCCGGCTGAGCGAGGCGGAGGCCGTGGAGATCATCCAGGCGCCGCAGACCCAGTGGACCAGCGCGCCCCTGAACATGCTGGCCTATCTCGACTACATGAACCGCGCCGGGCTCGTGTCCGCCAAGGCCGCCGATCAGGGCGAGCTGTTCTTTCCCGGCGCCGCCGCCAAGGCGGAGCGCTGAGCCATGAACGCTCCGGTGTCCACGGCGTCGCCGGCCGATCCCACCGTCGAAGCCGCGCCGGGCGCGACGCTGACGGTGCGCATCCGGCGGGACGGCGGCTTCCAGGCCTTCGCCGTGGCGCGGCGCCCCGCCCAGACCATCCTCGACGTGGTCACCGAGATCCAGCGCGAGCAGGACCCGACCCTGGCCTACCGCTTCGCCTGCCGGGTCGGCATGTGCGGCTCCTGCGCCATGATGGTGAACGGCCGCCCGCGCTGGACCTGCCGCACGCGAGTCGCGGCGGTGGCGGAGGATGACGGCCTCACCCTCGAGCCCCTGCGCAACCTGCCGGTGGTCAAGGATCTGGCCGTCGACATGGAGCCGTTCTTCGAGAAGTGGACGGCCGCCCACGGCGCCTTCGAGCCGGGCGCCGCGCCGCCCGCGGATTTCGCCGTGGTGGCACCGGATTCTCCGGAGCGCCGGGCGGTGGACGCCGGCATCGAGTGCATCAATTGCGGTGTCTGCTACGCGGCCTGCGACGTGGTCACGTGGAATCCCGACTATCTCGGGCCGGCCGCCCTCAATCGGGCCTGGACCCTGGTCAACGACGTCCGCGACCGGGGCCAGGAGGCGCGCCTCGCGGCCGTGTCCGGGGATGCGGGCTGCCAGTCCTGCCACACCCACATGAGCTGCACCGAGCATTGCCCGAAGGCCCTGGCGCCGACCTTCGCCATCGCGGGCCTGAAGCGCGCCACCGCCCGGTCCGCCCTGAAGCGGCTCGGCGCCCGGCACTTCCGGAGGCCGGCATGAGCCCCCTCCTCTACGTGGCCCAGCGCGGCACCGCCGTGATCCTGGCGGTGGCGGTGGCGGTCCATCTCGGCACGATCCTGTACGCCGTGCGCGGCGGCCTCACCGCCGGGGAGATCCTCGGCCGCACGCAGGGCAACCTCGCCTTCCTCCTGTTCTACGGCGTCTTCGTCGTGGCGGCGGCGATCCATGCGCCGATCGGCCTGCGCGGCATCCTGCGCGAGTGGACGCGCTGGCGCGGGCGCTCCCTCGACGGGGCGATGCTCGCCGTCTCGGCGCTCCTCCTCGTCCTCGGCCTGCGGGCGGCGCTGGCGGTCTACGTCGCATGAGCGCCGGGACCCAGACCGCCCCGCCCCGGCGCGGCGCCCTCGGCGCGGCGCGCCCCCGCGCCGGCTTCGCCGCCGCCCTGCTGCACCGGCTCTCGGGGATCGCCCTGGCCCTGTTCCTGCCGATGCACTTCATCGCCCTGGGGACGGCGCTCCAGGGGGCGGACCGCCTCGAGAGCTTCCTCGGGCTCACCCACAACGGCTTCGTGCGCGTGGCCGAGTGGGGCCTCGTCAGCGCGCTCGCCCTGCACCTGATCCTGGGCCTGCGCGTGCTCGCCATCGAGTGGTTCGCGCGCCGCGAGCGCACGGCGCTCGTCGTCTCGACCTGCGTGGCGGCGGGTCTCGCGGTCGGGCTCCTGTTCCTGCTCGGCGGCGCCTGAGCCCAACCCTCGATAAGGAGACCGGCATGGACCTCGACCTCACCGAAGTCGAAGCGGTGTGCAAGGACCTCTACGTCCGCGCCCTGAAGCTGCTGCCCCCCGACATCAAGGCGGGCTTCGCCGATCTCGCCCGCGACGAGACCAGCGCCACCGGCCGGGCGATCCTCGGCACCATGGTGGAGAACATCGCGGTGGCCGAGCGCACCAAGAACATCCTTTGCCAGGACACCGGCATCCCGATCTACAACGTGGTGATCGGGCGCGACGTGCGCGTCGAGGGCGTGGACCTCAAGGCCGCCATCCGGCGCGGCTGCGCCCGGGCCACCACCGAGCACTCCCTGCGCTCCTCGGTGGTCCACCCGATCACCCGGGTGAACGAGCAGACCTCCTGCGGCATCCGCGTGCCGATCATCCACGTGGATTTCGACGACCGGCCCGAGACCGTGTCGGTGGAGATGATCCCCAAGGGCTCGGGCTCGGAGAACGGCTCGTTCCTGCAGATGCTCCTGCCCTCGGACGGCATCAACGCGGTCAAGCGCTTCGTCATCGACCGGGTGATCGAGCTCGGCGGCCGCGTCTGCCCGCCGACCATCGTGGGCGTCGGCATCGGCGGCACCTCGGACCTGTGCATGCATCTGGCCAAGGTGGCGGCCACCCGCAAGCTGCGCACCGCCTGCTCCGATCCCGAGGGCGCCCGGATCGAGGCGGAGCTCTCGCGCGCCGTCAACGAGCTCGGCATCGGCCCGCAGGGGCTCGGCGGCCGCTCCACCAGCTTCGCGGTCCATGTCGAGGTCGCCGCGACCCACATCACCCAGAACCCGGTGGCGGTGAACATCCAGTGCCACTCGGCCCGCCGGGCCCGGGCGACCTTCACCCCGGGCGGCATCGCCTTCGACTGAATCGCCGCCTCCGGGAGGGCCCGCGCCATGCACCACATCCTCGACATGCCGATCGACGAAGCGCAGGCGCGCGCCCTGCGCATCGGCGACACCGTGACCTTGCGCAGGACCCTGTTCGGCATCCGGGACGCGACCCTGATCCACATGTTCGACCGGGAGCGCCGGACCCATCTCGACCTCGCCGGCCACGCCGTGATCCACACCGCGCCCAACGTCCACCGGGTGCCGGTCTCGGCCGAGGCTCCCGTCGGCTACGCCCCGTTCTGCATCGGCACCACCACCTCCATGCGGATGGAGCGCTTCACCGATGCGCTGATGCGGCGCGAGGGCGTCCGCCTCATCGTCGGCAAGGGCGGCATGGGACCGAAGACCCTCGCGGCCTTCGCCGAGCAGGGCGGCGCCTACCTCGCCATCGTGGGCGGTGCGGCCGCCCTGGAGACGACCTGGATCGAGCGGATCGACGACATCGACCTCGACGACCTCCATCCCGAGAGCCTGTGGAAGTTCGCGATCCGCGACTTCGGCCCCCTGCTCGTCGGCATGGATTCCCATGGGGGCTCGCTCTTCGCCGAGGTCCAGCGCGACGTCGCCAGCCGGCGCGACGCCATCATCCAGAGCCTGGGAGCCGCCTGATGCGGACCGACCTCGCAGCGATCGAGACCGACATCCTCATCCTGGGCTCCGGCGGGGCGGGCCTGTTCGCCGCCCTGCACGCCAAGAAGACCGCGCCGGATCTCGACGTCACCGTCGCGGTGAAGGGGCTGCTCGGCAAGTGCGGCTGCACCCGCATGGTCCAGGGCGGCTACAACGTCGCCCTCGCCCCGGGCGATTCGGTCGAGCGCCACTTCATGGACACGATCGAGGGCGGCAAGTGGCTCAACGACCAGGAGCTGGCCTGGACCCTGGTCACGGAAGCGCAGGTCCGCATCCGCGAACTCGAGACCGAGCTCGGCTGCTTCTTCGACCGCAACCCCGACGGCAGCGTCCACCAGAAGGCCTTCGCGGGGCAGACCTTCGACCGGACCGTGCACAAGGGCGACCTCACCGGCATCGAGATCATCAACCGCCTCTCCGAGCAGGTCTGGCGCCGGGACGTCCGGCGCCTGGAGGACCACCGCGCCCTCGAGCTGGTCCCGGCCGCCGACGGCTCCGGCCTCGCCGGCGTCCTGATGCTCGACATGCGCACCGGCGTGCCCGTGCTGGTGCGGGCCAAGGCGACGCTGCTCGCCACGGGCGGCGGCCCGACCATGTACAAGTTCCACACGCCGTCCGGTGACAAGACCTGCGACGGCCTCGCCATGGCGCTGCGCGCCGGGCTCCCCTTGCGCGACATGGAGATGGTGCAGTTCCATCCCACCGGGCTGCTGGCGGGCGCCGGCACCCGGATGACCGGAACGGTGCTGGAGGAGGGCCTGCGGGGTGCGGGCGGCTACCTGCTCGATGCCTCGGGCGAGCGCTTCATGCACCACTACGACCCGCGCGCGGAGCGGGCGACCCGCGACGTGGTGAGCCGCTCGATCATGCGGCGCATCCGCGACGGCCAGGCCAGCCCGAACGGCGGCGTCTACATCCAGATGAGCCATCTCGGCCCCGCCGACGTCCGGCGCAAGTTCAAGGGCATGGTCGAGCGCTGCGCCGATTGCGGCTTCGACCTCGCCGGGGGCCTGGTCGAGGTGATCCCCACCGCCCACTACATGATGGGCGGGGTCGCCTTCCGCCCCGGCTGCGGCACCGAGCTTCCGCGCCTCTACGCGGCGGGCGAGGATACCGGCGGGGTGCACGGCGCCAACCGCCTCGGCGGCAACGGCGTCGCCAACTCGACGGTGTTCGGGGGCCTGGCCGGCGCCGCCATGGCCCGCGAAGTCCGGGGCGTGACCCATCGGGCCGAGCCTGATCCCCACGTCGTCGAGGCGGGGCTCGCCCGCGCCTACGGTCCCCTCGGGCGTCGGGCCGGCGACCTGGAGGCCATTCGCGAAGCCCTCTACGCCACCATGTGGGACGATGTCGGCATCCTGCGCGACGCGGCCGGGCTGGCCCGGGCCGGCGACCGCCTCGACGGCCTCGCCGCCGCGGTCGCGGAGGCCGGCATTCCCGACGGCGACCGCCGCTACAACCTGACCTGGATGGACCGGCTCAACCTCGAGAACCTCGTCCTCGTCAGCCAGTCGATCCGCGCCGCCGCCCTGGCCCGTACCGACAGCCGCGGGGCGCATTTCCGGGAGGACTTCCCCGAGGCCTCGGATCTCGCCACCTCGCGCTACACCGTGGTGCGCCAGGGCGGAAACGGGCTCGACGTCACCCTTGAGCCCGTCGCCTTCACCCATGTGCGCCCCGGCGCCTCCCTGCTCGACGCGGCGGCCTGAGGCCGCGCCCCCACCCGACGGATCGCCGAGAGAGACGCCATGGACCAGTCCCGGGGCCGGCCGCGCGGAGCCGACATCGTCGTCGAGACGCTGGAGCGCCTCGGCGTCACCCGCATCTTCACCCTGTCGGGCAACCACATCATGCCGGTCTTCGACGCCCTCCTGGGCACGGACATCGCGGTGGTGCATGTCCGCCAGGAGGCGGCCTGCGTCCACATGGCCGATGCCTGGGGGCGCCTGACCGGCGAGGTCGGCGTGGCCCTGGTCACCGGCGGCCAGGGGCAGACCAACGGCGCCGCCGCCCTGTTCACGGCGCTCGCGGCCGAAAGCCCCGTCCTCCTCCTCTCGGGCCATGCAGGCCTGTCGGAGCTCGGGCGCGGCGCCTTCCAGGAACTCGCCCAGGCCGACATCGCCCGGCCGATGACCAAGGCCTCGTGGACGGCCGCCTCCGTCGAGACGCTCGCCGACGACATCGCCCGGGCCCTGCGGATCGCCCGCGAGGGCCGGCCCGGCCCCGTCCATCTCAGCCTGCCGGTCGATCTCTTGGAGGCGCCCGCCGCGGCCGCACCGTCGACCCCTCCCGAGGCCACGATCCGGATCGGCGAGCCCGAGGTCGGGCTCGTCGCGGCTGTGGCGGCCGAACTCGGCCGGGCGCAGCGCCCCCTGATCCTGTGCGGCCCGGCCGCCTGCGGCGCCGAGGGCCGCGCGCGGATGGCCGCGCTGGAGGCGGCCACCGGCGTCCCGGTCCTCGGCATGGAGAGCCCGCGCGGCCTCAACGATCCGAGCCTGGGCGCCTTCGCCGAGGTGCTGGCGCAGGCCGATTGCCTCGTGCTCGTCGGAAAGCCCCTCGACTTCACCCTGAAGTTCGGCGACGCGCCCGCGGTGGCGCCGGCCTGCCGCTTCGTCGTCGTCGACCCCGACCCGGCGCTCGCCGCGCGGGTCGATCCGTCCCGCCTCGCCGTCGCGGGCACCGCCGACGCGCTGCCCACCCTCGCCGCCCTGGCCCGCCACCCGGGCGCGCGTCGCCCCGCTGGCCGGCCGGACTGGCACGCCGCCGTGCGGGCGGCCGTAACCTACCGGCCTCCGGACTGGGACGACCGGCGCGGCGCGGAGGGCCGCCTCCACCCGGTGGAGCTGTGCCGCGGCGTCGCCGCCTTCCTCGACCGGCATCCCGGCGGCACGCTGATCTGCGACGGCGGCGAGATCGGGCAATGGCCCCAGGCCCTGGTGCCGGCCTCCCGGCGCCTCATCAACGGGGTCTCGGGCACCATCGGGGCGTCCCTGCCCTTCGCCCTGGCGGCCCGGCTCCACGACCCGACGGGGCCCGTGGTGGCGGTCCTGGGGGACGGCACCTTCGGCTTCCACATGGCCGAGTTCGACACGGCCGTGCGCTACGGCCTGCCCTTCATCGCGGTGGTGGGCAACGATGCCCGCTGGAACGCCGAGTACCAGATCCAGCTGCGCCAGTACGGCGCGGCCCGGGCGCGCCACTGCGACCTCCTGAGCTCGCGCTACGATCGCGTCGCGACGGCGCTCGGCGGCCACGGCGCCCTGGTCACCCGGGCCGAGGACCTGCCCCAGGCCCTGGAGGATGCCCATGCGAGCGGCCTGCCGGCCTGCCTGAACGTGCTCATCGAGAGCGTGCCCGCCCCCGTGATCCGCCGGCCGAAGGCGGGCTGACCGCGCCACCCCCATCACCGTTCCGACCGAGGGAGGTACACATGCGCCGACGCGAGGTTCTGGCCCGGGGGCTGCTCGGCGCGGGCCTGCCCCTCCTCGCCGGGCTGCGGCCGGCGCACGCCGAGGTCCAGGAGGTCAGCATCGCCCGCCAGCCGAGCCTGGGGCACCTGCCGCTGATGATCATGGAGGAGCAGGGCCTGCTCCGGAAGCACGCCGCCGCAAAGGGCCTGCCGAACCTCGGCGCCCGCTTCGTCACCCTGGCGGGCGGGGCGGCCATGAACGACGCGCTCCTGTCCGGCTCGGTCCAGTTCGTGGCCGGCGGCGTGCCGCCCCTCGTCCTGCTCTGGTCGAAGACCGACGGGACCGGCGTGGCGGTGAAGGGGGTGGCGGCGATGAACGCCATGCCGCTCCTCATGAACACCAACGCGGACCGCATCCGGTCGCTCGGCGACTTCACCGACCGGGACAAGATCGCGCTGCCCGCCGTCAAGGTCTCGGTCCAGGCCATGGTCCTGCAGATGGCGGCCGAGAAGGAGCTCGGGGAAGCCCGTCGCAACGACCTCGACCGCCTGACCGTGACCCTGTCGCACCCGGACGGCATGGCCGCGCTCCTGGCGGCCCAGGAGGTGAGCGCGCATTTCACCGCCGCGCCGATCCAGGAACTGGAGCTGCGCAGGCCCGGCATCCGCACGATCCTCAACAGCTTCGACGTGCTCGGCGGGCCCGCGACCTTCAACGTGGTCTGGGCCTCCGCCGCCTTCGTGGAGGCCAATCCAGGCGTCCACGCCGCCTTCACGGCGGCCCTGGAGGAGGCCGTGGCCGCCATCGCGGCCGATCCGAAGGCGGCCGCGATGGCCTATGCCCGCCTCGCCCGCGACGGGTCGGATGTGGGCCTGATCGCGTCGATCCTCGCCTCGCCCCAGGTCGCCTTCACGACGACGCCCCAGGCGATCCTGCGCTACGTCGACTTCATGGCGCGCACGAGGGCGATCCGGCGCGGGGCCAAGGACTGGCGGGAGCTGTTCTTCGCCAACGTCCACGCCAAATCCGGCAGCTGATCCCGGGGGCCGGTGCCTCAGTGCAGCAGGCCGGGAAGCGCCAGGGCGGTCGTGGTCAGCCCGATGGCGGCCAGGAGCGCCAGGACGAGGGAGCGGAACCGGCGCTGGTCGATCCTGGCGAAGAGCGACAGCCCGACGAGCACGCTGACCAGTACGATGGGGAGCCCGAGGGCGAGGTCGCCCATCAGCTCCGGCGGGAAGGGATTGAACAGCGCCAGGATCGCCAGGGACCAGACCTGCAGCACCAGGGTGAAGCTCTGGTAGACCGCCCGCTGCATGCGCGGCTCCCAGCCGCGCACCAGGCTCCAGGCGGTGGGAAGCGCGCCCGACAGCCCCGCGATGCCTCCCAGGATGCCCCCGAGGAAACCGACGGCGCCGTCGCTCCAGGCATTGCCGAACGACACCCGGTAGTCGCTGCGCAGCAGCGACACCCCCGCGCTGTAGAGGATCAGGAACAGCCCGATCAGCACCTTCACCAGCTCGGGGTTGAGGTCCCTGAGGAGGTAGATCCCGATCGGCGCGCCGAGCAGGCCCGGGCCGATCATCGCCAGGGCCGTCGCCCGCGGCGGCAGGGTCCGCAGCCGCATCACCGACAGGGCCTGCGAGAGGATGCTGCAGCTGAGAACCAGCGCGGTCGCCTCGATGGGCGCCCGGACCGACAGCAGGGTGCCGGAGGCCACCAGGGCGAAGGCGAAGCCCGTCAGGCCGGAGATGAGGCCCGCGCAGGCGAGGCACAGGACGATCTGGAGGGTCTCGCTCACGTGCGTCTCGGTCTCCGGAGGATCGTCGGGGGCGTCCCCGCGCAGGCGGTTCGCGCCGTGGCCGGGATGCCGTGGATCCTTGTCTTATATAAGATTCATGACCTTTCAAGCGAGGGACGCCCCGGGCCAGGAAAACCACGCCAGTCCACCTTCGAAACTCGACATACGACGCGTCGGGGGCGCCGCGTCGGCCATCCATCGCGCAATCCTGGTTGACGCCGAAAATTATGATGTCTTATATAAGACTCAGTCGCCGCAAAGAGCCGACGGCTTCACCAAGGAGGATCCCGGAATGAGCAGCCACGCCGGATCGGGTGAGGGGCGGACGAAGCCGCACCTTCTCGCCCACAGCCCGCTGGACAACGTCGCCGTCGCCGTCATCGAAGGGCTCGGCGCCGACACCGACGCGTTCGGCGTCATCACCGAGAACGATTCGACCTTCGCGGTCCATGTCCGCCACGACATCCCGATCGGCCACAAGGTGGCGCTCGCCGACCTGAAGGCGGGCGATACCGCCATCAAGTACGGCCAGGACATCGGCAAGATCATCAAGGACGTCGCCAAGGGCGAACACGTCCACGTCCAGAACCTCAAGACGAAGCGCTGGTGAGGTCGCGATGCCCGGAGAGTCCATCATGAACGCCCCCGAGACCACCTCCCCCTTCGTCGGCGGAGCCCCCGACCAGTTCGCCTCCCGCGCCCTCGGCTCCGCCCGACCCTCGGCGGACATCAAGGCCGCCACCTTCATGGGCTGGCGCCGCGAGAACGGCCGCGTCGGCGTGCGCAACCACGTCGTCCTCCTGCCGCTGGACGACCTCTCGAACGCCTCCTGCGAGGCGGTCGCCAACACCGTGAAGGGCACGATGGCCCTGCCCCACGCCTACGGCCGCCTGCAGTTCGGCGAGGATCTCGAGCTCCACTTCCGCACCCTGATCGGCATCGGCTCGAATCCGAACGTCGCCGCCGTGGTGGTCATCGGCATCGAGGACCAGTGGACCAACCGGATCGTCGAGGGCATCGCCAAGACCGGCAAGCCCGTGGTCGGCTTCGGCATCGAGGGACACGGCGACATCGCCACCATCGCCAAGGCGAGCTACCAGGCCAAGCGCTTCGTGCAGTGGGCCACCGAGCTCCCCCGCGAGGAATGCCCGATCTCGGACCTCTGGATCTCGACGAAGTGCGGCGAGTCCGACACCACCACCGGCCTGTCCTCCTGCCCCACCGTGGGCAACCTCTACGACAAGCTGATCCCGCAGGGGATCTACGGCGTGTTCGGCGAGACCTCGGAGATCACCGGCGCCGAGCATCTCTGCCGCGAGCGCGCCGCGACGCCCGAGATCGGCGACAAGTGGTTCGCCATGTGGAAGTCCTACCAGGACGACGTCATCGAGGCCCACAAGACCGACGACCTCTCGGATTCCCAGCCGACCAAGGGCAACATCCTCGGCGGCCTGAGCACCATCGAGGAGAAGGCGCTCGGCAACCTCGAGAAGATCGGTCACGATTGCCGCTACATCGACGCGCTGCAGCCGGCCGAGTCCCCCGCCAGGGGGCCGGGCCTGTACTACATGGACACCTCCTCGGCGGCGGCCGAGTGCGTGACCCTGATGGCGGCGGCGGGCTACGTGGTCCACACCTTCCCCACCGGCCAGGGCAACGTCATCGGCAACCCGATCGTCCCGGTGATCAAGATCACCGGCAACCCGCGCACGGTGCGCACCATGGGCGAGCACATCGACGTCGACGTCTCGGGCGTGCTCACCCGCGAGATGACCATCCCGCAGGCCGGCGACGCCCTGATCGACATGGTGGTGCGGACCGCGAACGGACGGCTCACGGCCGCCGAATCCCTTGGCCACCGCGAGTTCGTGATGACGAAGCTGTACCGGAGCGCCTGAACGGGGCGCAGCCTCTCCCGCCGCGTTCCGGCCCGGAACGCGGCGTCCTGCCCCGACGCCATCGGGGTTTTCGCGAAGGCGGAATTTTCGCGAAGGGATGAAGACCGCACAGCGGCACATCCCGTTCGAAGCGCGCGTGGGAGGAACGCCAATGCGATCGGCGCCAATGCGGTTCTTGCGATCGATCTACGGTCAGGTCCTGATCGGCATCGCCCTCGGCATCGTGGTGGGCGTGCTGGCCCCCGGCTTCGCCGTCGGCCTGAAGATCCTCGGCGACATGTTCATCAACCTGATCAAGATGGTCGTCGGACCGGTGATCTTCTGCACGGTGGTGGTCGGCATCGCGCATGTGGGCGACATGAAGAGCGTCGGGCGCATGGGCCTGAAGACGCTCGTGTATTTCGAGGTCTCGACCACCGTGGCGCTCGGCGCCGGCCTCCTCTTCGTCAACCTCCTGCGGCCGGGCGACGGCATCAATGCCACCATCGAGAGCCTGGACGCCAAGAGCGTCGCGGCGATCGCCGGCAAGGCCCATGCCCAGAGCGTGATGGAGATCATCGCCAACATCATCCCGCACAGCGCCGTCGACGCCTTCGCCAAGGGCGACCTCCTGCAGGTGATGTTCTTCTCCGTGCTGGTGGGGATGGGGCTCGCCGCCATGGGGCCGAAGGGGCAGTTTCCCCTCAAGGTCATCCATGCCTTCGGCGAGATCCTGATGAAGGTCGTCGGCATCATCATGCGCTTCGCGCCCATCGGCGCCTTCGGCGCCATGGCCTTCACCATCGGCAAGTTCGGCCTCGGCATCCTGGCCCAGTACGGGCTGCTGATCCTGTCCCTCTACCTGACCTTCTTCGTGTTCATCGTGCTGTTTCTCGGCGGCGTGATGCGGTTCTACGTGGGCTTGAGCCTGTGGAAGCTGTTCCTCTACGTCCGCGAGGAGATGTTCATCCTGCTCGGCACGACCAGCACGGAATCGGTCCTGCCCCGCCTGATGGCCAAGCTCGGCGGCCTCTCCGTCGAGAAGGGCGTCACCGGCCTGGTGATGCCGGCGGGCCTGTCCTTCAACATGGACGGCTCGTGCATCTACCTCACCATGGCGATCGGCTTCATCGCCCAGGCGCTCAACATCCCGCTCACCTGGGAGCAGGAGCTCGGGATCCTCGCCATCGCGCTGGTGACCTCGAAGGGGGTCGCGGGGGTCGCGGGCGCCATCCTGTTCGTGCTCGCCGCCACCCTGCAGGCGTCGCAGCTCCTGCCCGTGGCCGGCATCGCCCTGATCATCGGCGTCGACCGCATCCTCAACGAGCTGCGCTGCATCACCAACGCCATCGGCAACATGGTGGCGACCCTGGTGATCGCCCGCTGGGAGGGCAAGATCGACCTCGCCCATGCCCGCGCCGTCCTCGACGGACGGATCCAGCCCGACCTCGACAGCCTCGACGAACCCGACGAGGCGTTCGAGGACGCGCCCGCTCCCCCCACCGCCCCGAGCCCGGCCCGCCGCCGGGCGATGCCCGCCGTGATCCCCGCCACCTGACGGGCCGCGTGCCTGAGAACCGGAGGCCCAGCGCCGTGACCGCATCAGACAGGACGACATCCCAGGCCCCGGCCTCTCCCGACCGAACCGGCCGTGCGCCGAAGGTCGTGATCGCCGAGTTCATGGACGAGGCCGCCATCGCGGCCGAGCTCGGCGGGTTCGCCACGCTCTACGACCCGGCCCTGGTCGACCGGCCGGAGGACCTGCGGGCGGCGCTCGCCGACGCGGACGCCCTCGTGGTCCGCAACCGCACCCAGGTGAACGCGGCGCTCCTGGCCGCCGCCCCCGACCTCAAGGCGGTCGGGCGCCTCGGCGTCGGCCTCGACAACATCGACCTCGCCGCCTGCCGCGCCCGCGGCATCGCCGTCTATCCCGCCACCGGCGCGAACGACGTCGCGGTGGCGGAGTACGTGATCGGCACCGCGATGCTGCTCCTGCGCGGCGCCTACGGCGCCACCGCCGCGGTGGCGGCCGGGACCTGGCCGCGCAACGCCCTGATGGGCCGGGAGATCTCGGGCAAGCGCCTCGGCCTCGTCGGCTTCGGTGCCATCGCCCGTGAGACCGCCCGCCGCGCCCTCGCCCTCGGGATGCGGGTCTCGGCCCACGACCCCTTCCTGCCGGCCGACGACCCGGCCTGGCGGCCCGAGGGGGCCACGGTCGCGCGCGCCGATCTCGACGCCCTCGTCGCCGGCAGCGACGTCCTGTCCCTGCATGTGCCGCTCACGCCCGAGACCCGCGGTATGATCGATGCGGGCGCGATCGCCCGGATGCCGGCCGGGGCGGTGCTGATCAACGCCGCGCGGGGCGAGGTGGTCGACGGCGCGGCCGTGGCGGCGGCTCTGCGCGCCGGGCATCTCGGCGGGGCCGCCCTCGACGTCTTCCCGCAGGAACCCCTCGATGCCGGCGCCGGCGCCCTCTTCCTCGACGTGCCCAACATCATCCTGACGCCGCACATCGCCGGGGTGACCCGGGAATCGAACGTGCGCGTGTCCCGCGTCACGGCGCAGGCCGTGCGTCGCCACCTCTCCGAGGGCTGACCATGACCACCCTGAGCCTCGCCGCCGCCCACGCCCTCGTCACCGACGCCCTGGTCCGCTGCGGAACGCGGGCGCCCGCCGCCCGCAGCGTCGCCCGCGCCCTCGTGGGCGCCGAGGCCGACGGGCTGAAGGGCCACGGGCTCTCGCGGGTGGCCTCCTATGCGGCCCAGGTCCGGGCCGGCAAGGTGGTGGGCGACGCCGTGGTCGCGGTCGCGCGGCCCCGGCCCGGCCTCCTCGCCGTCGACGCCGCCCACGGCTTCGCCTACCCGGCCCTCGACGCGGTGCTGGAGCAGCTTCCGGCCCTGGTCCGGGAGCAGGGCGTCGCGGCGGCCGGCATCCGGCGCTCGCACCATTGCGGCGCGGCCGGCCGGCCCGTCGAGGCCCTGGCCGAGGCCGGGCTCGTGGCGATCCTGCTGGCCAACACCCCCGCCGCCATGGCGCCCTGGGGCGGCTCGCGGGCGGTGTTCGGGACGAACCCCCTCGCCTTCGCCTGTCCCCTGCCCGGCCGCGCGCCCATCGTGGTCGACCTGTCCCTTTCGAAGGTGGCGCGCGGCCCGATCATGGCCGCCCGGCAGCGCGGCGAGGCCATCCCCGAGGGCTGGGCCCTCGACGCGGCCGGGCAGCCGACCACCGATCCGGCCGCGGCCCTCAAGGGCACCATGGTGCCGCTCGGCGACGCCAAGGGCACGGCGCTGGCCCTGATGGTGGAACTCCTCGCCGCCGGCCTGACCGGGGGCCGCTTCGCCGGCGAGGCGAGCTCGTTCCTCGACGCCGAGGGCGATCCGCCGGGCACCGGGCAGCTCGTCATCGCCCTCGCGGCGGATGCCTTCGGCCCCGGGGCGCTGGCCCGGTTCGCGGAGCTCGCCGGGTCCATCGAGACGCAGGACGGGGCCCGCCTGCCGGGCGCGCGCCGCCTCGCCCTCCGGGCCCGGGCCGAGGCCGAGGGGCTCGGCCTCCCGGACGCCCTCGTGGCCGAGATCGAGGCGCTCGGGCGATGAAGGCCGACCTCCCGGGCGGAACCCGCCCCCGGCCGCCGGCCCTGCGGATCGACCGATTGCCCGGAGCGGGCCTCGGCCTTAACGAAGGACGGGAGACCGTGCTGGGAAACCTCTCCTTTCCTCCTCCCACGCCCGGGGAGCAGCGGCGCACCGACATGGAACGCACAGGTGGGAATGCGGTGGGTTTCCGGCCGCTCTATCGGCAGGTCTACGACACGCTCCTGCGCCGCCTCGCCGATGCGGTCTGGCAGCCGGGCCAGATCCTGCCCAGCGAGGGCGTGCTGGCGGCCGAGCTCGGCGTCAGCCAGGGCACGGTCCGCAAGGCCCTCGACGCGCTGACCGCCGACAGCCTGCTGGTGCGCCGCCAGGGGCGCGGCACCTTCGTGGCCGAGCACGACGACAAGCAGAGCGTCTTCCGCTTCTTCAAGCTGCGCCCCGACGGGGCGGTGGCCGGCATCCCGACGAGCCGCGTCGTCTCGATCGCGGAGGCCGCGGCCACCCTCGACGAGCGCGACCGCCTCGCCCTCCTGCGCAACGCCCGGGTGGTGCGCCTGGAGCGGGTGCGCGCCCTCGACGGGCGGGTCTGCCTCGTGGAGACCATCGCCGTGCCGTCGAGCCTGTTCCCCGGCCTGGCGGCGATGGAACTCCCGAACACGCTCTACAGCCTCTACGCGACCCGGTTCGGCATCACGATCGCCACCGCGCACGAGCGCCTGAAGGCCATCGCGCTCGCCCCCGACCGGGCCACCCTGCTGGGGGTGCCGGCGGGCATCCCGGTCCTCGAGGTCGACCGCGTCGCCGTCGACCTCGAGGACCGGCCGGTGGAGTGGCGCCTGTCGACCTGCCTCACCGAGGACATCCACTACGCCTCCGTCCTGCGATGACCGCGCGGACGCCTTCAGCCGGACGGGGAGATGCCGGAATGACCGAGACCGATCGCCGAGCGCTCCTGAGGCAGGCCGGGGCCGGGCTGCTCGGCGCGGCCCTCGCGCCCTTCGCGACCTTCGCGGCCCGGGCCGGCGAGGCCGTCACCCTGCCGTTCGGCAACGGCGAGCGCCCCCTCGTGGCCTATCCGGGCAAGCGCCCGCTCCTGCAGATGACGGCGCGGCCGCCGCAGCTGGAGACACCCTTCGGGGTGTTCGACGAGGGGGTGATCACGCCGAACGACGCCTTCTTCGTCCGCTACCACCTCGCCGACATCCCGACCGCCATCGATCCCGAGAGCTTCCGCCTGACGGTGTCGGGGCATGTCGACGGGCCCGTCGCGCTGTCGCTGGCCGAGCTGAAGGCGATGCCGGGGGCCGAGATCGTCGCGGTCAACCAATGCTCGGGCAATTCGCGCGGCTTCGTCGCGCCCCGCGTCGCCGGCGGGCAGCTCGCCAACGGCGCCATGGGCAACGCCCGCTGGACCGGGGTGCCCCTGAAGGCCGTGCTCGACCTGGCGGGAGTGAGGGCCGGCGCCGTGCAGGTCGTCTTCGAGGGCCTCGACGGTCCGGTCCTCCCAGAGACCCCGGACTTCGCCAAGGCGCTCAGCATCGACCACGCCCGCGACGGCGAGGTGATGCTGGCCTGGGCCATGAACGGGGAGGACCTGCCTTGGCTCAACGGCTATCCCCTACGCCTCGTGGTGCCGGGCTTCTACGGCACCTACTGGGTCAAGCACCTCAACGCGATCACGGTGACGGACAAGCCCTATGAGGGCTTCTGGATGGCGTCGGCCTACCGCATCCCCGACAACGCCTGCGCCTGCGTCGAGCCCGGCCAGGCCCCCAAGGCCACCGTGCCGATCAACCGCTTCACCATCCGCTCCTTCGTCACCAACCTCGCGGACGGCGCCGCGATCCCGGCCGGGCGGACGGCTCTGCGCGGCATCGCCTTCGACGGCGGCTCGGGCATTCGCGCGGTGGCGGTCTCCACCGATGACGGGCGGACCTGGACCGAGGCGACCCTCGGTCCCGATCTCGGGCGCTATTCGTTCCGGCCCTGGACCCTGTCGGTCGACCTCCCCGCCGGTGCGCACGCGCTCCGGGTCCGGGCGACCGGCAACGACGGCGCGACCCAGCCGATGGAGCCGCGCTGGAATCCGCCGGGCTACATGCGCAACGTGGTCGAGACCGTCCGGGTGCAGGCGGCATGAGGATGGGCAAGAGGAGAGACCGGATGACCTTTCGCCCCCTCGCGGCGGCGCTGGCCGCCACCAGCCTCATGGCCGGATCCTTGGCCGGACCCTGGGCCGCCCTACCCGCCGCCGCCGCGCCCCGGAGCTACGAGCTGCCGGAGCCGACCGCGCAGCTGCGCCCGGCCTCCGGCCACGAGGCCGGCCTCGCGGCGGCCGAGGCCAACTGCCAGAGCTGCCACTCGGCCGACTACATCGCGATGCAGCCGCCGGGGAAGGGGGCGGCCTTCTGGACCAGCGAGGTGACGAAGATGCGCAAGGTCTATCACGCGCCGGTCAGCGAGGCCGACGGCAAGGCCATCGCCGACTACCTCGCGGCGGCGTACTAGACGACGGAATTGCCCGACGGCGGGATCGTCCTACAGGATGGCGGTGATGAAGGCGGCAACCTGCGCATGAGCGTTCGCGACCATCTGCGCCACCGGCTCGTCTGCCAGGTAAACGCGGCTCGCCGTCAGGACGGCGGCGACCAGCCAGAAGCCGATCACGGCGACGTTGCGGGCCCGGCGGTCGCCCGCGCTGGCCGTACCCTGGCAGGCGATCTCGACGGGTTCGCCGAAAGGATCGTAGGCCATCGCCGCGTTGTCGGACCGGTTGCTCATAGGGGTGAATGTCGCGCTTCGACCCTGCCCGATCAATGGATGGGTTTTGCGAAGATTTTCACCAGGGGAGAGCATTGTTCTCGTGGCAGAGCCCGGGGCGGAATTTCCTTCCGATTGCCTTCCGGAAAGGCAGCATGAGCAGCAAGAGCGTGACGACGGCCCCCGCCGGAGCGGGCAGGCCCGGGGCGACCAGCGGCCGGATCGGCTCGCTCCTGCCCGGCCTCCTCGTCTGCCTCGCCGTTACGGCGGCGGCCCTGGCCGTGCAGGCCCTGGAGGAGCGCGCCACGGGCCATCCCTACGTCGAGGCCCTGGTCATCGCGATCCTGCTGGGGATCGCCCTGCGCACCCTGTGGAGCCCGGGCGAGCGCTACCGGGCCGGGATCGCGTTCTCGGCCAAGCAGGTGCTCGAGCTCGCCGTCACCCTGCTCGGCGCCTCGATCAGCCTCGGGGCCATCGTGGCCTCCGGCACGAGCCTCCTCGTCGGCATCGTCGCCACGGTGGTGCTGGCGATCGTGGCCAGCTACGCCATCTGCCGGGTCCTCGGCCTGCCGCCCCGCATGGCGATCCTGGTGGCCTGCGGCAACGCCATCTGCGGCAACTCCGCCATCGCCGCGGTGGCGCCGGTGATCGGGGCCGACAGCAAGGACGTGGTGGCCGCCATCGCCTTCACGGCGGTGCTCGGCGTACTGATGGTCTTGGGCCTACCCCTGTTCATCCCCCTGGTCGGCCTGTCCGAGCACCAGTACGGCACGCTGGCGGGCCTCACCGTCTACGCGGTGCCGCAGGTGCTCGCCGCCACGGTGCCGGTCGGCATCCTGGCGACCCAGGTCGGCACCTTGGTCAAGCTCGTGCGCGTCCTGATGCTCGGGCCCGTGGTGGTGGCCTTCTCGTTCATCGCGCCGCACCTGCCGGCGGAAGGCGCCTCGGCCACGGGCCGGCCCGGCCGGCTCGGCTTCTTCAAGATCGTGCCCTGGTTCATCCTGGGCTTCCTGGCGCTCGCGACCCTGCGCTCGCTCGGGCTCGTCCCGGACGCGGCCTCCCAACCGGTGACGCGCCTCGCAGGCCTCCTCACCGTGGTGTCGATGGCGGCGCTGGGCCTCGGCGTCGACGTGCGGGTGCTGGCGCGGGTCGGCGGCCGGGTCACCCTGGCGGTGACCGGCTCCCTCGTCGTCCTGCTGGTCGTCAGCCTGTCCCTGATCTGGGTCCTGAGAATCGCCTGAGCGCCCACCGAGGGCGGACGAGCCCGGCACCCGCCCCGGCGGGCGAAGGGCAGTCTCGGGCGAAGGGCAGTCTCAGGCGAAGGGCAGTCTCAGGCGAAGTGCAGTCTCAGGCGAAGTGCTTGGAGAGCTTCAGCCCCTGGGCCTGGTAGTTCGAGCCGGCGCCTGCTCCGTACAGGGTGGCGGGACGCTCGGCCATGCGCTCGTAGACGAGGCGGCCGACGATCTGGCCGTCCTCGAGCAGGAACGGCACGTCGCGCGAGCGCACCTCGAGGACGGCGCGGGCCCCCGCACCGCCGGCGGCGGCGAAGCCGAAGCCCGGATCGAAGAAGCCCGCGTAGTGGACCCGGAACTCGCCCACCAGGGGGTCGAAGGGCACCATCTCGGCGGCGAAGTCGGGCGGCACCTGCACCGCCTCCTTCGAGGCCAGGATGTAGAACTGGCCGGGATCGAGGATCAGCGCCCGCGACGGGTCGGCGTGCAGCGGCTCCCAGAAATCCGCCGCCCGGTGGGCGCCGGGCGCGTCGACGTCGACGAGGCCGGTATGGCGCCGGGCGCGGTAGCCGATGAGGCCGGAGAAGCCCGCGAGGTCGATGGAGACCCCGATGCCGCCCTGGAAGGTCGGGTTCGGGGCGTCGACCAGGGGCGCGGCCGCGTGCAGGGCCGCGAGTTCGGTATCGGTGAGGCGGGGCTCGCCGCGCCGGAAGCGGATCTGCGACAGGCGGGAGCCGGTCCGGACCTTCACCGGGAAGGTGCGGGGCGAGATCTCGGCATAGAGCGGCCCGTGATAGCCGGCCTCGACCTGGTCGAAGGCGGCCCCCCGGTCGGTGATGACGCGGGTGAAGACGTCGATGCGCCCGGTCGAGCTCTTCGGATTGGCGCTGGCGGCGAGGTCGCCCGGCAGGGCGAGGTGCTCCTGCAGCTCGGCGATGTAGACGCAGCCGGTCTCGAGCACGGCCCCGTTCCGCAGGTCCATCTCGTGCAGCGCGAAGGCCTCGATGCAGGCGGAGACCGTGCGGGTGCCGGGCAGGAAGCTGGTGCGCACGCGGAACACCCGGGCGCCGAGGCGCAGGTCGAGGCTCGCGGGCTGGATCTGGTCCGGCGCGTAGGGCGTGTCCGGCCGGATCGCGCCCGCGCGCGTCAGGGCCTCGATCCCGCCCGCGGCCAGAATCCCGTGCCGGCGGCCCGCCGCCTCATCCTGCATCGCGTCCGGCATCCGTTCGCACCACCCGCTCGTCCATCGGGCACCACCCCGGCGCGGCCGGGGCGGGAACGCCGCATACTGCACGGATGCGGCCGGATCGCCTAAGGTCCGGTTAAGCCTCCGCGTCCGGGTCGATCCGCAGGACGATCCAGGCCAGGACGAGGCGCGCGATGGCGCCCATGGCGATCAGCCCCGCAAGGGCGCTGGCCAGGATCGGGAAACCGGCGGGCCAGAGCGCCAGGGCGACCGCGAACAGGACCGCGCCGAGGCCGGCGGCCGGTCCGAAGGCCAGCACCAGGGAGGGCAGGCCGGCGATCCGGGGCGGGCCTGCCCCGCGACGGGACAGCCAGGCCCCCGCCGCCTGGGCCAGGCCGTCGAGGACCAGCGCCACGGCGAGCGCCAGGGCGGCCCAGCCGTTGCGCTCGGGCGCGGCCCAGGCGAAGGCGCCGGTCAGCCCCGCGAGGGCGAGGCTGCCGAGGAGCGCCCGGCTGGCCGATGGGACGCGCGGGCGCGAAACGGTCTCCTCGACCACGGGACACGGACCTCGATCTTGCGCGGGCGCCCCCGCATTCGCCGCGATTGACGCGGTTTTGCGAGGGCCGTACCACGACGCCCTGTGCTTGTCGCGAACGCAGCGCGCTCGGGGTTCAGGTCCGGCCAGGGAGGCATGACGGGGATGTACAAGGCTCAGACGCGCGGAATCAGCGTGACCGTGATGCCACGCTTCGTCGAGGAAGAATCGTCGCCGGCCGAGAGCCGCTACTTCTTCGCCTACACGGTCGAGATCGTGAACAACGGTCCCGAGCAGGTGCAGCTGCGCTCCCGCCACTGGCGCATCGTCGACGGGCGCGGCGAGACGCAGGAGGTCCGCGGCGCCGGCGTCGTCGGCAAGCAGCCGGTGCTCGAGCCGGGCGAATCGTTCAGCTACACGAGCGGATGCCCCCTCACCACGCCGGATGGCCTGATGGCCGGCAGCTACACCATGGCGACCCATGGCGGCGAGAGCTTCGAGGCGGAGATCCCGGCCTTCTCCCTCGATTCGCCCCACGTCCGCCGCAGCGTGCACTAGGATCATGTCGTCCGAAGGCCCGCGCCCGGAGACCCTCGACTGGCTGGCGCGGCTCGTGGCCTTCGACACCGAGAGCTCGAAATCGAATCTCGCGCTCGTCGACAGCGTGGCGGCCTCCCTCGGCGATCTCGGCGTGCCCTTCGTCCGGGTGCCCAACGCGACCGGCGACAAGGCGGCCCTGTTCGCGACCATCGGACCGATGGTCGACGGCGGCATCGTGCTCTCGGGCCATACCGACGTGGTGCCGGTGACGGGGCAGGCCTGGAGCACCGACCCCTTCACCCTGCGGGTGGCGGACGGGCGCGCCTACGGGCGCGGCGCCGTCGACATGAAGGGCTTCTGCGCCCTGGCGCTCGCGGCGATCCCGCGTTTCCGCGCCGCCGACCTCAAGCGCCCGATCCACATCCTCCTGTCCTACGACGAGGAGACCACCTGCCTGGGCGTGACCGACACCATCGCGCGCTTCGGGGCCGACCTGCCGCGCCCGGCCGCGGTGATCGTCGGCGAGCCCACCGACCTGGAGGTGGCCGACGCGCACAAGAGCATCGTCACCTACCTCACCACGGTGCACGGGCACGAGGCGCACTCGGCCAAGCCGATGCTCGGCGCCAACGCCGTGATGGCGGCGGCCGACCTCGTCGCGGAGCTGAACCGGATCGCCGACGCGATGATCGCCCGGGGCGACGCCTCGGGGCGCTTCGACCCGCCCGCCACTACCGTGCATGTCGGCACCATCGCGGGCGGCACGGCCCGCAACATCCTGCCCAAGGTCTGCACCTTCCACTGGGAGTTCCGCGGCCTGCCCGACCTCGACATGGGCGAGATCCCGGCCCTGTTCGAGGCCAAGGTGCGCACCGTGCTGCGCGACCGGCTCAACCGCTACGGCGATTACGGGCGGATCGAGACGCTGGAGGAGGTCTCGGTGCCGGGCCTCGCGCCCGAGCCCGGCTCGGCGGCCGAGCGGCTGGCGCTCCGGGTGGCGGAGCGCAACCACACGATCTCGGTGCCCTACGCCACCGAGGCCGGGCGCTTCCAGGTCGCCGGCATCCCCACCGTGGTCTGCGGCCCCGGCTCCATCGATCAGGCCCACCAGCCGGACGAGTACATCACCCTGGCGGCGCTGCGCGCCGGAGAGGCCTTCATGGACCGGCTCATCGCCGAATGCGTGGCGCCATGAGGGACGTCGGATCATGACGACCTTCACGCCCCGCACCATCGCGGCGGACGGGCCGGTGAAGCTGCGCCCGTTGGAGCGCGAGGACCTGATGTTCGTGCATCAGCTCAACAACAACGACAGCATCATGCGCTACTGGTTCGAGGAGGCCTACGAGTCCTTCGCCGAACTGGCGCAGCTCTACGAGCGCAACATCCACAACCAGACCGAGCGGCGCTTCATCATCGCCAATTCCGAGGGCGCGCCCGCCGGTCTCGTCGAGCTCGTGGAGATCAACCACCTGCACCGGCGCTGCGAATTCCAGATCGCGATCCACCCGGCCTTCCAGGGCCAGGGCTACGCCCCGCGCGCCACGCGCATCGCCATGGACTACGCCTTCAGCGTCCTCAACATCCACAAGCTCTACCTGCACGTGGACAAGGACAATGCCCGCGCGGTTCGGATCTACGAGCGCTGCGGCTTCGAGCCCGAGGGCATCCTGAAGGACGAGTTCTTCGTCAACGGCAAGTACCGCGACGCGGTGCGGATGTGCCTGTTCCAGCCGGCCTACCTCGCCCGCCGGGGCGGCGGCGACATCTCCGATCCGGTCCTGAAGGCCTGAAGCCCGGCAGCGCGTCCGGACAGGGCGCGGCGCCGGACCTCCGCGAGGAGGCCGGCGCCGCGTTCAGGTCTTCCGTTCGAGTCTGGCGATCAGTTGCGGCCCGCGCCGCCCTGCCCGCCCGTGCGCTCGCCGGCACCGCCCGTGCCGCCGCCGCTCATGCCGCCGCCCTTGCCGCCCTGCGCGCCGGCATTCATGCCGCGCTCGGTGCCGCCGGTCCGGCTGCCGGTGTTCATCGTGCCGCGCTCGGCGCCGCCGGACCGGTCGGCCGCGTTGCGGATGCCCGAGCCCTCGGTCCCGCGGCCGCGGTTCGTGTCGCGTTCGGCCGAGGCGCCGTCGCGGCCGCCCTGCTGGCGGGTATCGGCGTTGCGGATGCCGTCGCGCGACGTCCCCTGGTTCGAGCGGACGTTTCGCGTGGTCTCCTGCCGGGTGTCACGCCGCTCGTCGGTCCGGGACGAGACCGCCTTCCCGCGGAAGCCGCGCTCCTCGAAGCGGGCGCCGACGGTGCCGCCCCGCCGCTCGGTCACCGTCAGGCGGCGGTACTCGGGCGAGCCGTAGACCACGCGCTGGCCGCGCACGACCACGTAGCGGGTGCCGGGGCGGCGGGTGGTCGTCTCCTCAATGCTGACGAGGCGACGGTACTGGGGCGAGCCGTAGAGGACGCGCTGACCCCGGATGGTCACGTAGCGCCGACGCGAGCGCTCGACCACGCGGTCGCCGCCGCGGTGCTCGATGGTGACGAGGCGACGGTATTCCGGCGAGCCGTAGACCACGCGCTGGCCGCCAATGAAGACGAAGCGGCCGGAGCGGCGCCCGCCCTCGAAGCGCTCGCTGCGGGATTCGCTGCGGGTGTTGACCGAGACGCGGTCGCGCTGCTCGCGGCCGCCGACCCGGTCCTCGCGGGACGAGGTCCGGGTGGCCCGGTCGCCGCGCGCGCCGTCGCGGTCGCCCCGGTCGGCGCTGCGGGACTGCGAATCCCTGCCCTGAGAGTCCCGGCTCTGAGACTCCCGGCCCTGGCCATCCCGGGCCGCCGTGTCGCCGCGGCCGCCGGTCTCCATGCGGCCGCCCTCGCGGCGTCCGCCGGCCTCGGCCCGGCCGCCCATCTCGCCGCGGGCCCCGGCATTGTCCGAGGCCCGTCCGCCCGAACTCCCCTCGGTGCCGCCCTGGCTGCGCGCGGCCGAACCGCCGCGGCCCCCGGCCTCGCTGCCGCCGGCCTGGCCCGCACCCTGGGCGTAGGCCGAGGTCGTCATCAGCAGTGCAGTCAAGCCAACGACGAGATTCTTGCCAACCACGAATTTCTTCATCGACGTTCCTCCTGAGCTCTTGTCGAGCACTCTTGAGAAACCTCAAACGTCGAAACCTCAGAAACGGTTCAAATACAAACCTCAGCTGCAGGGACGAGCATTTGCAGCGTCTTGTACTCTAAAACGGTCAAGCTTGACGATGCTGCCGCGACACCTGCCACGGCAGTATCGTCATCAGTCGCCCGACTGGGCCGCGACTTCGGCTTCCACCGCCGCCGGATCGAGGTCGTAGCGCCGCGAGCAGAACTCGCAGGTGATGCCGATGCGACCGTCATCGGCGATCATGTCCCGGCGCTCCTGGGGCGAGAACGAGGTGATCATGCCCATCACGCGCTCGGGCGAGCAGCGGCACTGCTCGCGCACGCCCTGCGCCTCGAACACCCGCACGCCGCGCTCGTGGAACAGGCGGTAGAGCAGGCGCTCGGCCGAGACCTCCGGGTCGACGAGCTCGTGGTCCTCGATGGTGGAGACGAGGCTGCGCGCCTCGACCCAGGCATCGTCCTCGGGCACGCCGTTCGCGTCGAGGTGCAGGTGACCCTCGGGGATGTCGCCTGGGGGCAGGTCGGCCAGCCGGGCCCGGTCGATGGATTGCGGCAGGAACTGCACCAGCAGGCCGCCGGCCCGGTAGGTCCGGGCACCGCCGGCATATTGCTCGGCCACCGCGAGGCGGACCTGGGTCGGGATCTGCTCGGACTGGCGGAAGTACTGGTGCGCCGCCTCCTCGAGGCTCTGGCCCTCCAGGGCGACGACGCCCTGGTAGCGGCTGCTGGTCGGGCCCTGGTCGATGGTCATGGCGAGGTGTCCCTGCCCGATCAGGTCCTGGTCCCGAAGCGGCCCGGCGCCGAGGGCCTCCACCCGCGCCGTGTCGAAGCGCGCGGTGGCGCGCAGGCGGTCGGGCGCCTCGAAGTCGACGACGATCATCTCCACGGGTCCGTCGGTCTTGGTCTGGAGCTGGAAGCGGCCCTCGAACTTCAGGCACGAACCGAGGAGCACGGTGAGGGCCGCGGCCTCCCCGAGGAGGCGCGCCACCGCGTCGGGATAGCCGTGGCGGCGCAGGATGGTGTCGACGGCGGGGCCGAGACGGACCACGCGGCCGCGCACGTCGAGAGCCTCGACGGCGAAGGGCAGCACCACGTCGTCGTCGCCCTCGATGAGGAGCGGGGCGACGTGTCCGGCGGTCGTTCCAGCAGGTATTCCAGAAGTCATGGCGGCTCCGATCGGGCTCGACGAACGCGAGGGCTGGGCCACGGACCGCGCGACCCTCCGGGGGCAGGGCCATGGTCAGGGTCACGGGATCGCCGAGCGATGTCGGCGGCGCACCGGTCGGAACGGCCGCGCTCGTCGCGCGGCCGCGCCCAACCCTCGGCAAGGATGGACCCTATATAGGCATCCCGCCGCGGCGGCGCGACGGGGCCGGGCCGCGGCGCGTGCGAAGGCCGTCCGCGGCCCTCAGAGCCCGTGGGCGTGCAGGCACCAGGCGAGGATGCCCTTCTGGGCATGCAGGCGGTTCTCGGCCTCGTCGAAGATCACCGATTGCGGCCCGTCGATCACCTCGGCGGTGACCTCCTCGCCGCGGTGGGCCGGCAGGCAGTGCATGAAGATCGCGTCCTTGGCCGCGGCCGCCATCAGGCGGGCATCGACCCGGTAGGGCACGAGCAGGTTGTGCCGGTGCTGGTCGTCCTCGTCGCCCATGGAGACCCAGCAATCGGTGACCACCGCGTCCGCCCCGTCCACCGCCACGTAGGCGTCGGTGGTGACGTTGACGGAGGCGCCCTGCGCCTTCGCCCAGTCGAGGAGCGGCTGGGGCGTCGACAATTCCGGCGGAGCCGCGATGTTGAGGGTGAAGTCGAAGCGCGCCGCGGCGTGCACCCAGGAGGCGAGCACGTTGTTGGCGTCCCCCGACCAGGCCACGGTGCGGCCCCGGATCGGCCCGCGATGCTCCTCGAAGGTCAGGAGGTCGGCCATGATCTGGCAGGGATGCGAGACCTTGGTCAGCGCGTTGATCACCGGCACGGTGGCGTATTCCGCCAACTCCAGCATCAGGCCGTGGTCGAGGATGCGGATCATGATCGCGTCGACGTAGCGCGACAGCACCCGGGCGGTGTCGCCCACGGTCTCGCCCCGGCCGAGCTGCATCTCGCTGCCGGTCAGCATCAGGGTCTCGCCGCCGAGCTCGCGCATGCCGACGTCGAAGGACACGCGGGTGCGGGTCGAGGGCCGGTCGAACACCATCGCCAGGGTCTTGCCGATGAGGGGGCGGTCCTCGGCCAGCTCGCCCTTGCGGCGGCGCGCCTTGATGCGGGCGGCGGCGTCCAGCACCGTGCGCAGCTGCTCGGCGGAGAAATCCTTGAGGTCGAGGAAGTGGCGGGTTCCGTCGCCGGTCCCGTTCAGTGTCGTGGTCATCGGTCCGTTCTTCGTGTGCGTGGTCCCGGTTCGGGCGGTTCCGGTCGAGGCTGGCCCGGTCCGGGCAGATCCGGCGTCGCGGCCGGGCGTGGGGGACGGGCGTCCGGCTACTCGGCCGCGCCGCGCAGGCGCGTTCCGAGCCGGCCGGCCGCCGTGTCGAGGCGGGTGACCGCCTCCGCCACGTCGGCCTCCGTGATGATCAGCGGCGGCAGCAGGCGCACCACGTTGTCGCCCGCCGGGATCACCAGCAGGTGGGCATCGCGGGCGGCGGCGGCGAACTCGGTGTTCAGCACGTGGAGCTTGAGGCCGAGCATCAGGCCCTCGCCGCGGATGTCGGCGATGACGCCGGGGTGCCGGTCCTGCAGGGCGGCGAGGCGCTGCTTCAGGATGATGCCCATGCGCTGGACGTGGTCGAGGAAACCCTCGGCCAGCACCACGTCGAGGACGGCGTTGCCCACCGCCATGGCCAGCGGGTTGCCGCCGAAGGTGGTGCCGTGGCTGCCCGCGGTCATGCCGCGCGCGGCCTCCGCCGTGGCGAGGCAGACGCCGAGGGGGAAGCCGCCGCCGATGCCCTTGGCCGCGCTCATGATGTCGGGGGCCGCCCCCGCCCACTCGTGCGCGAACAGCTTGCCCGTGCGCCCGACCCCGGTCTGGACCTCGTCCATGATGAGCAGGATGCCGTGCGCGTCGCAGAGCTCGCGCAGGCCGCGCAGGCATTGCGGCGGCACCGGGCGCACGCCGCCCTCCCCCTGGATCGGCTCGACCAGGATCGCGGCCGTCTCCGGGCCGATGGCGGCCCGCAGGGCCTCGTGGTCGCCGAAGGGCACCTGGTCGAACCCGTCCACCTTCGGGCCGAAGCCCTCGATGTACTTCTGCTGGCCGCCGGCCGCGATGGTGGCCAGGGTCCGGCCGTGGAAGGCGCCCTCGATCGTGACGATCCGGAAGCGCTCCGGGTGGCCGTCGGCGGCGTGGTACTTGCGCGCCATCTTGATGGCGGCCTCGTTGGCCTCGGCGCCCGAGTTGGCGAAGAAGGCCACGTCCGCGAAGGTCGCGTCCACGAGGCGCCGGCCCAGCCGCTCGCCCTCCGGGATCTCGAACAGGTTCGAGGTGTGCCAGAGCTTCTGCGCCTGCGCGGTCAGGGCCTGGACGAGGTGCGGGTGGGCGTGGCCCAGCGCGTTCACCGCGATGCCGGCGCCGAAGTCGAGGTATCGCTCGCCGCCGCGCGCCTCGAGCCATGCGCCCTCGCCGCGCTCGAAGGCGATGGGGGCCCGGGCATAGGTCGGCAGAAGGGCGGATGTCACGATCCCGTCTTCCCGTGTCTCTCGCGGGCACGCGAGAGACGCGACCGCACCAAATGAAAGTGCCGCCTCGGATGGGGCGGCACGCGCGCGATTACTAGAGAAATGCCCAATTCTGTCAACGACAGACCGGGTTCACATCCCCGACATGCCTGCCAATTAGGCTGTTGCGCGCGCGATGCGCGGCCCGCCTTGCGCCCTGTGCCCGGAAGTGCTCAGAGCCGCGTCACGCCGGCCGGACGACCCGCGGCCGCCCAGCAGAGGAACGACGCAGCATGAGCACCGTCACGGAACGTCTCGAGGCCCTCGGCCTGACCCTGCCCAAGGCGGCGGCCCCGGTCGCGAACTACGTCCCCTTCGTGCGCAGCGGCAACCTCGTGGTGATCTCCGGGCAGATCTGCTTCGGCGCCGACGGCCGAATCGCCGCCGCCCACACGGGCAAGCTCGGGGCCGAGGTCTCGGTCGAGGACGGCGTCGCCGCCGCCCGGCTCTGCGCCCTCAACGTGCTGGCCCAGGTTCAGGCGGCGGTGGGCGACCTCGAGCGCGGCGTCGTGCAGTGCATCCGCCTCGGCGGCTTCATCAACGCGGTCCCGACCTTCGCGGGGCTCGCCGGCATCATGAACGGCGCTTCCGACCTGATGGTCGAGGTCCTGGGCGACCGCGGCCGCCACGCCCGCGCCACCGTCGGGGTCGCCGAGCTGCCCCTCGACGCGGCCGTCGAGGTCGAGGCGATGTTCGAGGTCAAATGAGCCCGAACGCCCCCGACTGGCTCACCGCCCGCCCCATCGCCCATCGCGGCCTGCACGACCGGGCGGGCGGCCTGCCCGAGAACACGGCCGCCGCCGCGGAGGCGGCGATCCGGGGCGGCTACGCCATCGAGTGCGACGTGCAGCTCAGCGCCGACGGCGAGGCAATGGTGTTCCACGACGAGACCCTCGGCCGCCTGACCACGGCCGGGGACGCGGTCGGCGCGTGGTCGGCCGCCGCCCTCGCCGAGCTGGCGGTGGCGGGGAGCGCCGAGCGCATCCCGACCCTGCCGGATTTCCTGGCCCGGATCGGCGGGCGCACGCCCCTCGTGATCGAGGTGAAGTCGCGCTACACCGGCGACCTGCGGCTCGCCGAGCGCGTCGCCGCCCTCGCGGCCGCCTATGACGGGCCGGTGGCGCTGAAATCCTTCGATCCCCACATCGTCGCGGCCCTGCGGACGCTGGCGCCCGGGCTCCCGCGCGGCATCGTCGCCGAGACGCGCCAGGACGACCCGGTCTACGCGACGCTGCCCCCGAGCCTGCAGCGCGCCCTCCCCGACCTGCTGCACTTCGACGAGACCCGGCCGGACTTCCTGTCCTGGCGGGTGGACGACCTGCCCTGCGCGGCCACTCTCCTGTGCCGGCTCCTCGGGCAACGTCCCGTGATGACCTGGACCGTGCGCGACCCGGACCAGCGCCGCCACGCCGAAGCCCATGCCGACCAGATGGTGTTCGAGGGATTCCGCCCCTGAGGCCTGCGACGGCGCGGGGCCCGCGCCGCCCTTGGCCCGCCGGGTCCCGGGGACTAGATTGCCGGGCGATGAACAGTCCCGGCGAAACACCTCTTCCCGGCGCAACTCCCGCCGGCGAAGCACCCGGCGCTCCGGCCGAGTCCGAAACCGTTCTGCAGGTGCGCGCGGTACCGGGTCTCGCCGGGATCCCGGCGGAGCAGTGGGATGCCTGTGCCACCTCGGCCGAGTCCCGCGCGGGGGGCGACGAGACCCACAACCCCTTCACCTCGCACGCCTTCCTGTCCGCCCTGGAGGATTCGGGCTGCGTCTCGCGCAAGACCGGCTGGCTGCCCCTGCACGTGGCGGTGGAGCGGGAGGGCCGCCTCGTCGGCGTGGCGCCCTGCTACCTGAAGTCCCACAGCCAGGGCGAATACGTCTTCGACCATGGCTGGGCCGATGCCTACGAGCGGGCGGGGGGCAGCTACTACCCGAAGCTCCAGGTCAGCGTGCCCTTCACCCCCGTCACCGGCCCGCGCTTCCTGATCGCGCCGGGACAGGATGTGAACGAGGCGGCCTCCGCGATCGTCGCCGGCCTGCGCGCCCTGCGCGCCGAGACCCGTGCCTCCTCGATCCACGTCACCTTCATGCAGGAGCGCGAGTGGGCCCAGGCCGGGGCTTTGGGCTTCCTCCAGCGCGTCGACCAGCAGTTCCACTGGGACAATGCCGGCTACGCGACCTTCGAGGACTTCCTCGGGGCGCTGGCCTCCCGCAAGCGCAAGGCGATCCGGCGCGAGCGCCGCGACGCCCTGGCGCCCGGCATCACCATCGAGCACGTCACCGGCGCCGACCTGACCCCCGCCCACTGGGACGCATTCTACGCGTTCTACGCCGATACCGGCGCGCGCAAGTGGGGCCGGCCATACCTGAATCGCAGGTTCTTCGGGCTCATCGGCGAGCGCATGCCCGAGCGGGTGCTGCTGGTGATGGCCCGCCGCGAGGGCCGCTACGTCGCCGGTGCCATCAACCTCATCGGGGACGTGGCCCTCTACGGCCGCAACTGGGGCTGCGTCGAGGACCACCCGTTCCTGCATTTCGAGGTCTGCTACTACCAGGCCATCGACTTCGCCATCGCCCGCGGGTTGAAGCGCGTCGAGGCGGGTGCGCAGGGCGAGCACAAGCTCGCCCGGGGCTACCGCCCGGTCCTCATGCACTCGGCCCACGACATCGCCGACCCGGCCCTGCGCCGGGCGGTGGCCGATTACCTGGCGCGCGAGCGCGAACACGTGCTGGAGGCCGCCGAAGTCCTCGACACGCTGACGCCGTTCCGGCGAGAATCGCCGTCGGAATCATCCGACGAACCGGCATCCGACTTGCCTGGGGCCGCGCCGGAGGCGAACCCTTCCGGGTGAGGACGACCCTCCGACCCCGCACCGCCCGCCACCGGGCGCGAGAGCCCAAGGACGATCCGTGAGCCCCATCGACCGCATCAAGACCTTCGCCGACGATCTCGTGGCGATCCGCCGCGACTTCCACGCCCATCCCGAGCTCGGCTTCGAGGAAATCCGCACCTCCGGCATCGTCGCCGCGGAGCTGGCGCGCTACGGCATCGCCGTCCATCGCGGCATCGGCGGCACCGGGGTGGTGGGCGTGCTCGAGGGCCGCACCGGCTCCGGCCGGCGCATCGGCCTGCGCGCCGACATGGACGCCCTGCCGATCGAGGAGGAGACGAACCTGCCCTACCGCTCGACGGTGCCGGGCAAGATGCACGCCTGCGGCCATGACGGCCACACCACGATGCTGCTGGGGGCGGCACGCTACCTCGCCGAGACCCGGGACTTCGACGGCACCGCCCTGTTCGTGTTCCAGCCGGCCGAGGAGGGCCAGGGCGGCGCCCGCGCGATGATCGCCGACGGCCTGTTCGAGAAATTCCCCTGCGACGAGATCTACGCGATCCACAACCAGCCCAACGGTCCGCACGGCAAGATCAAGCTGCGTCCCGGACCGGCCATGGCGGCGGCGGACTTCTTCGACATCCGCATCACCGGGCGCGGCGCCCACGCGGCCCAGCCGCAGCAGGGCATCGACCCGATCGTGGTGGGCTCCACCCTGGTCCAGGCGCTCCAGTCGATCGTCTCGCGCAACGCCGACCCGCTCAAGAGCGCGGTCCTCTCGGTGACGCAGTTCCACGCCGGTGCGGCCTACAACGTCATCCCGGAAGGCGCCCACATCACCGGCACGGTGCGGACCTTCGACGCGGACCTGCGCACCCTGGTCACCACCCGCATCCGCGAGATCGCCGCGGGCCTCGCCACCGCCTACGGGGCGACGATCGACGTCGACATCCGCGACGTGTTCTCGGTGCTGATGAACAGTCCGGAGCACGCGGCGGCGGCGGCCGACATCGCCCGCGAACTGTTCGGCCCCGAGGGCGTCGACGACCAGTCGAAGCCGCGCATGGGCAGCGAGGATTTCGCCGACATGGTCGCGCGGGTACCCGGCGCCTATGCGTGGATCGGCTCGACGCCCGGTCCCGGCCTGCACAATGCGAGCTTCGACTTCGACGACAGCATCATTCCCCTCGGCTCGGCCTTCCTCGCCCGCCTCGTGGAGCGGCGCACCGCCGCCTGATGCGGAAGGGCCCGCCGACGCGAGGGGCCGGCCACCTCACCCCCGCGGTTCCAGATGGAAGCGCGGGGCGTGGTCGGGCTGGGTCGTGACCACCGCGGAGGGCAGGACCGGGCGGTCCCCGCTTAGGCCGAGACGGAAGCGCCGGACGAGCCGGGAAAGGGCCTGCGTCACCTCCAGGAGGGCGAATTGCGCGCCGATGCAGATCCGCGGGCCGGCGCCGAACGGCAGGTAGGCGAAGCGCGGCACCGGCGCGGCGCCGGGCAGGAACCGGCCCGGGTCGAAGGCGTCCGGATCGCGCCAGAGCCGCCGATGCCGATGGAGCACCCAGGGCGCTACGATGACGAGGTCGCCGGCCGCGACCGCGTGCCCGCCGACCGTGTCCGGACCGCCGGCCCGGCGGGTGATCATGAAGGCGGGCGGGTACAGCCGCAGAACCTCGTCGAGGACGGCCCGCGTCAGGGTCAGGGGGGCCGCCTCCCCGGCGACCCGCGCCTGGAGCCCCGGCGCCAGCGTCAGGAGATAGGCGGCCCAGAACAGCGCCACCGCCGTGGTCTCGTGGCCGGCGAGGATCATCGTCGCCACCTGGTCGCGCAGCTCGACCGGGCTCAGGCCCTGCCCCGTCTCCGGGTCGCGCACCGCCATCAGGAGATCCAGGAGATCCCGCGCGGGTCCGTCGTCGCGGGGCTGGGCCGTCCGCGCGGCGATGATCGCGTCGAGCACGGGGAACCAGTGGCGGCGGAAGCGGGCGCGCAGCAGGTCGTGCGGGCTCGGCCAGGGCAGCGGCAGCAGGAAGTCGAGGAGGTACGGCCGGCCGAGCCGCGCGTTGTAGCGGGTCAGCAGGTGGCGCAGGCGCGCCGCGTGCGGGCGCAGGTCGACCGAGAACATCGTCCGGCCGGCGATCTCGATGGCGAGGTGCTGCAGGGCCGTGAACAGGTCGACCGGGCCGCGAGCGGCCTGGCCCGCGAGGTCGTCCAGGGCCTCGTCCACGGCGGCGTGGATGTTCGGCAGGAGGGCCTCCACGGCCCGCGGCGTGAAGGCGGGCGCCAGGATCCGACGCTGCCGGCGCCAGGCCGGGCCCTCGCTGAGGAACAGGCCGTCGCCGACGAGGGGGCGCAGGATGCGGGTCAGCGTCCGGGTGCGCAGGTAGTTCTCGTGGTTGTCGACGAGCACGTGCCGGATCGCGTCAGGGTCGTTGACCACGAAGCGGGTGCGGCCGAGGAACGGCCGGTGCGAGATCGGCTCGTCATAGGTCCGGCGCGGCCAGATCCCGATCGCGTTGGTGCTGAGCGCCCTGAGCGACGGCAGGAAGCCGAGATCCGTCTCAGGCGGTTCCGGTCTGGCCGGCACCACCCGGTCCGGATCCGGAGCGGCGAGACGGCTCATGGACACCTGCGGATGCAAGGGGCGGAGCGCGCGAATACTGAATTCGACACCGGTCGAGGGTCGGATTCAAGTGGCATCATAGAGCGACGACATCGCGGGACAAGCCGGATATTTGGCGTAGCTTGGCCGGCTCGCCGAAACGGCCATCCGCCGCCGCGCCCTGCGGGCCGCCCGCCCCGGGCGGCCGGGGCTCAGGAGGCGCAGGACGCCCGGTCGGTCTCCGGCGACGCGCTCCCGTCCGAGGAGCCCTCCGCCCGCGCCCGCAGGGCCAGCGCCGCGTCCCGGGTGCGGCGGCAGAGCGAGCGGGCCTGCTCCAGCCGGTGCCGGAACACCTCCGGCCCCTCGCTGGCCACGCGCTGCTCTTGGAAGCTCTCCAGGGTCCGGCAGGCGTCGGACAGCGCCGAGAAGCCGAGCATGCCGGTGGAGGTCGCGAGGGTATGGGCCTCGAAGCGGATCTGCTCGCGGTCCTCCGCGGAGTCGCCGCCCGCGCGGAAGCTCCCGGCCAGCTCGTCGCCCAGCGCCTCGAGCAGGCCGGCCAGGCGCTCGGGGCTGACGAGGGCCGCGGCCTCGTCGTAGGTCCGCTGGTCGAGGAGGCCGGCCTGGATCCCGGTCCGGTGCGCGACATCGGTCGCCGCGGACGGCGCCGTTCCGGCACCCCAGGCCAGCCACTTGTCGATCAGCCGGTAGAGCTCCGCCCGCTTGAACGGCTTGCCGATGTGGTCGTCCATCCCGGCCGCCCGGAAGGTCTGGATCTGGTCCGCCAGCACGTTGGCGGTCATGGCGATGATCGGCATCGTCGAGGCGGTCGTGCCGAGGGCCCGGATGCGGCGCGTGGCGGTCATGCCGTCCATGCCGGCCATCTGCACGTCCATCAGCACGAGGTCGTAGCGGCCCTGCGCCACCGCCCGGATCGCGGCCTCGCCATCGGCGACCACGTCGACAGTGTGGCCGCCGACCTCGAGGACGGAGCGCGCCAGCTCCTGGTTGATCAGGTTGTCCTCGACGAGGAGCAGGTGGCCGGAACGGCGCGCCGCCGGTGCGTCCGTGACCAGGGCGATCGTCCGCGCCACCGCGCCGCGCGGCAGCAGCACCGAGAAGCAGAACGTCGCGCCGATGCCGGTCTCCGAGAGGACGCCGATCTCGCCGCCCATCAAGTCGACGAGCTGCTTGCAGATGGCCAGTCCCAGGCCGGTGCCGCCGAAATCCCGCTCGATCGAGCCGTCCACCTGCGAGAAGCGCTTGAACAGGCGGTCCTGCTTGTCCTTGGCGATGCCGATGCCGGTGTCGGACACGCTGAAGCGCAGGCGCTCGCCGGCCTCGGTGGTGCCGCCGTGCTGGACGCTCAGGGTGACGGAGCCGCGCCGGGTGAACTTGATCGCGTTGTTCAGGAGGTTGAGGAGCACCTGCCGCAGGCGCGCCTCGTCGCCCACCACGCCCTTGGGCAGGGCCGGGTCGATCACCGCCCGGACCTCGAGGCCCTTCTGGTCCGCCGCGCCGCGCACGATCGCGAGGCTGTTGTAGATCAGGGCCCGGGGGTCGAAGGCCTGCCGGTCGAGTTCGATCGCGCCGGCCTCGACCTTTGAGAAGTCGAGGATGTCGTTGACCACCGTGAGCAGGGACGCGCTCGACGTGCGTACCAGCTCGGCCTGGCGCTGCAGGTCCTGGGGCAGGCGGCCGGAGGCGACCATCAGGTCGGTGAAGCCGATGATGGCGTTGAGGGGCGTGCGGATCTCATGGCTCATGGAGGCCAGGAACTCCGTCTTGGCCGCGCTGGCGCGCTCGGCGGCGGCCTTGGCGTCGGCCAGGGCCTGCGCCTGCGCCCGGCGCTCCGAGACGTCGCGGAAGGTCGCGACGATGGTCGGCTCGTTCGCCTCGGCGTCGGGGATGCGCCGGAACACGCCGGCGACCCAGATCCAGCCCCGCGCCTTGTGCCGCGCCCGGTATTCGCAGGTCGCCTCCGCCCGGCCTGCGACCAGGGAGCGCGTCGCCGCGTGGAGCAGGCCGAGATCGTCCGGATGGACGTAGTCGCCGAGCCGCATCGCGCCGAGTTCCTCGGGCGTGTAGCCGAGGAGGCGCTCGGAGGCGGGCGAGATGTACGAGCGCCGGCCGTCGTCGTGGCCGAGCATGATCAGCTCGCCGGTGTTCTCGGCCAGCAGGCGGAAGCGGTGCTCGCTCCGGCGGATGCGCTGCTCGGCCTCCACCCGGGGCGTGATGTTCCGGGTCGAGGCGACGCAGCCGACGGTCCGGCCCGCGGCGTCCTGGATGACCCGGTAGCCAACCTCCACCCAGATGTAGGTCCCGTCCTTGCGCCGGTAGCGCTGGCGCTTCAGCGCCTCGGTCCGCCGGCCTTCGGCGAGGTCCGCCAGCAGGGCGGACACCCCGGGCCGGTCGTCCGGGTGGACCCCGTCGATGGGCTTCGTCCCGATCAATTCCTCGGGCTCGTAGCCGAGGAGGTCCCGGCAGGCCGGCGAGACGTAGCGGCGGGTGGTGTCGAGGTCGACCTGGACGATCATGTCGCGGGTGTGGTCGGCGAGCAGCCGGTAGCGCGCCTCGCTGTCGATCACCGCCTGCTCGGTCTGGCGCAGGTCGGTGACGTCCATGACGGTGCCGAACACCGCCGTCGTGGCGCCTTCCGCGTCCTGCTCGCACAAGCCCCGGCAGACGACATCGCGCGGGCGTCCGTCGCCGGTGACGATGCGGGCCGAGAACGAGAAGCTCCGACCGGTCTCGATCGCATCGGCGACGCAGCGCGCGACCCCGTCCCGGTCGTCCGGGTGATAGGCCGCGATCGCCGCGTCGAGGGAGGGCGGTCCCTCCCCGGGGGCGCGGCCATGGATCCGGTACACCTCGTCCGACCAGTACAGGCCGTGTCCGGGCAGGCCGATGCGCCAGTGCCCGATATGGGCGATCTGCGCGGCGAGGCTGAGCAGGCGGTTGGCCTCCTGCGCCTGGCCCTCCGCCCGGCGGGCGACGATCTCCTTCTCCGCCAGGGTCTGGTTGGCCCGCGCCAGGGCCGCCCGCTGCCGGCTGCCGCGCTCCAGGCCCCGCAACAGGACAAGGAGCACGCCCAGCAGCAGGACGGTCACGACGACCCCGGCCACCCGGGCGTGCAGGCGCTCGTCGGCGAGCGGCGCCAGGACCTCGTCGAGGGACTTGCCGACATTGACGATGAGCGGCAGCGGCCCGACGGAGCGGTAGCCGTAGATGCGGGTGACGTGGTCGTAGGGGCTCGTCATCCGGAACGCGCCCGAGGTCTTCTGCCGGAACTGCTGGAAGAGGTCGCCGGGGATGTCGAGGGTGCGGGTGTTCAACTCGTACATGCCGGCGGTCTGCGGCGAACGGGCGCGCAGGAACCCGTCCGTGCCGATCAGGGCGATGCTGCCCTGCATCCCGAGATCGAAGGCCTTGAACTGGCCGGCGAGATAATCGGGATCGATCGACGTGACGATGACGCCCGCGAAGCTCCCGTCGGGATGGTTCAGCCGCCGCGCCGTCTGGAGGACGTAGGTGCCGGAAATCCGCCCCTTCAGCGTCCGGTCGATGTAGAGGCCCTGGTCGGGGCTCGTCGCGAGGGCCTTGAAATACGCCCGGTCGCGGACGTTGATGCGCGGCACGGTGGGAGGCAGCGGCGTGCGCGCGTAGAGGAGGTCCCCCTGCTCGTTGAACAGGGACATCTGGTGAACGACGTTCTCGAGGGAGGTCGCGCGCCGGAGCCAGGCCTGGAAGTCGAAGGTCTCCGGATTGCGGAAGAAATCCTCCGCGATGAAGCGCATGACCTGGTCGACACCGACGACGAGGCGCTCGACATGCTGCTCGACCCCGATCGACAGGTTGACGACGTCGCGGGTCGCCTTGTCCTGGACGGAGAGTTCGCGCAGGCGCAGGTGGTAGGACAGGCCGACCCAGACGAGGGCGACCGTGAGCAGGCCGGTCACGAGCACGAGGAGCTGGAGGGCGTCGACGGCCGGGCGCAGCCTCGGCAGAGAGGCCCCGGCACGGTCGTGGCGGAGAGAGGTCGACATCCGGCGGTTCAATCCCGAAGGCAGCAGCCACCCGCCCCGGTCGGGCCCGATCCTGACGGCCCTGCGATTCGCGTGTTCCGGCGTTAGATCAAGGAATGGTTGGCAAAATCCAATCACTTCTCTCGAACGGGCCGCGGCCGGCCCTTGGCGGCGCAGGCTTGCCGACCGGGGCGGCGGGGCCGTAGGAGAAGGCCCCGCACGCCGCACGGTCGCATTCCATGGACAGCCTGCACGACCTGATCCCGAGGGCGGCCGATGGGTCGCCCTACCCGCTGGCCCAGCACCGGGGCCAGGTGATCCTGATCGTCAACACCGCCTCGAAATGCGGGTTCACGCCGCAATATGCCGGGCTGGAGGCCCTGGCCCGGAAGCACCGGGCGGACGGCCTCGTGGTGCTGGGCTTTCCCTGCAACCAGTTCGGCGCCCAGGAACCGGGGGATGCGGCCGAGATCGCCCGGTTCTGCAGCTTGACCTACGACGTCAGCTTCCCCGTCCTCGCCAAGGTCGCGGTGAACGGCCCGGCGGCCGACCCGGTCTTCGCCCACCTGACCAGGGCGAAGCCCGGCCTCCTCGGCAGCCGCGCCGTCAAGTGGAACTTCACCAAGTTCCTCGTCGGCCGCGACGGGCGGGTGATCGCCCGCTACGCCCCGTCGACGAAGCCCGAAACCCTGGAGGCCGCCATCGCGGCCGCCCTGGCGGAGCCCGCACCCGCGCCTTAGCGCGGCGGCGGCGCCGGGAGGACGCGGACCGGGGTCCGGTTGGCGGCCATCCCCAGCCGACGGGCGCGATCGGCGGCCAGGGTTAGGAAAGTCCTGACGGGGTCCGACAGGCCAGGCAACCGCCTGAACCAACAGGATCGCCGCCGGAACCGCGCGCCGGCCCACGGGATCCCTTCGCCCGGCCGGGGCCCGACCGGCCCGGTGCCCCCGCCCCTGCGGACCCCGTCGCTCGACGATCCGGTGAAGAATTCGTTAGCCGGCGTTCAGGCTTGGTATGCCAGAAACTCCCGATCGTATTGCCGGATCGTCCCGGTTTGCGGTGCGATCCGCGGGAGGTGGGGAATCAGCATGGCGGCAGGAAACGCGCGACGGGCATCGGCGAACGGGGAGGGCGGCACTGCGCTCGCATCGGGCCGGGCGGGATCCGGCCGGACGATGCCCGAGGCGGTGCGGTCGCATCTCGGGTCGGAGCTCAAGGCCTTCTACGCCGCGATGCTCGCCGAGACGCAGCCGGCGGCCCTGCTCGACCTGATCGCCCGGCTGGAGGCCCCCCCGCCCGCGGCCGCGGATTTCCGCGCCGCGCTGCTCGAGGCGCTGCCGAGCCTGCGCGCCTTCGCGCTGTCCCTCGCCATCGCCCCGACCGCTGCCGACGACCTCGTGCAGGAGACGCTGCTGAAGGCGTGGGCGAACCGGCACCGCTTCGAGCCGGGGAGCAACCTGAGGGCCTGGCTCTGCACCATCCTGCGCAATCAATTCTACACCGATTGCCGCAAGCGGAAGCGCGAGGTCGAGGACGCGGACGGCGTCCTGGCCGCGAAGGTGGTGGCGCCGGCCGCGCAGGAGGCCAGCAGCGACCTGCGCCGGGTCTGGCAGCATCTCGGCCGGCTGCCGGCCGCCCAGCGCGAGGCCCTGGTCCTCGTGGCGGCACAGGGCATGACCTACGAGGCCGCCGCGGCGCTGATCGGCTGCCAGGTCGGCACCATGAAGAGCCGCGTCAGCCGGGCGCGGGCCTTCCTGATGGGCTCCCTCGGGATGGAGGCGCGCCCGTCGGCGTCCTCCGCATCCTCCTCCACCTGATACGGCCGGCGCACGACGGCGCCGCCGGGACGGCTCGCCGGCCCGCGCCGGCGGGCATCGCCCGGCAGCCAAGCGACAGGGCCGAAGCGGCGCGGGTCCTGCCCCCGCGGAGCAGGATCGGTCCGGTAGGAGCGTCGTGCCGAGGTCTCGGCGGTGGTTCCGGCGGCACTCCGGCGTGGTGCCCGCCCCGGACGGCCCGCCGATCCCATATGGCGGCAGCCTGAGCCCGGCCTTCGCCGCGCCGACATCTTTCGAACTGCCGGCGCCGCGGGCGGTTCGACCTTTGCATCGCGTGGATCGATCGTCAGCGTGGATCGGTCTTTAGCGTGGATCGGTCTTGCCACCGGCGCCGTTGCTTCTGCCATGCGCGGTCTCCGCGATGCCGTCGCCACCGTCCGCAGGGACTGATCCATGACGAACGTCCGGACCTACCGCGTGACCCTGGAGACCCGCGACGGGCGCCGCGTCCTGACCGCGGCGGCGGAGCGCGAGGCCGCCCTGATGGCGGAATCGGTCCTGCGCCTCTACGCAGGCCAGACCCTGACGGTGGGCTTCAGCGTCGCCTGCGCCGATCCGGAGGCGCGCCGTCGCATCGCCCACTACCTGACCGACGTCGCCCTCGAACTCGAACTCGCCTGACCGGGTCGTTCGCCGGCGCGCCTGGTAATGAGCGAATGCTCCTGCGCTGGACGAAAGAATCGGAGGTGTGCGAGAAAGCGCGGCCGGAGGCCGGGGTCGTTCGGGCCATGCCCACACTGCGGGCAGTCATGGCGTAACCCGGAGGATGTCATCGCCGTGTCGGTAGACAATGGACCCGCAAGGACAGTGCCTGCGCATCCTAGAAAGCCGTCTCGACCGCCTGGCCGTGAGGTTCGATCCCGCAGATCCGGACCGCAGCGCTCCTTGTCGAGGCATCGGATCGACCGTGGGAGCGACCGACGGTCAATCAATGCAGGGGTTCTTTAGGGTCCAGAGATGAGGTTTTTCGTAAATCAGGATGTCAGCAACGGAATACATTTCTGGCTGGCACCCGATAATCCACGAGCAATCAGTAGGGTCTATGTCTCCATCGACGGGATCAGGGCCTCGGAACTCTCAGCGTGGATCACCGACGACAATATTCGTACGAACGGCTGGCATTCTACCGGTCAGTGTGTCTATAGAATTACCGAGCAGGAAGTGCCGCAGCTCGCGTCTGCGCATCGCGTCGAGATCTTCGATGCCGATACCAACATCCTCATCTATCGGGCGATTCGGGACAAGCCGTTTCTGCGCCGCAAGCTGATCAACATCAATGCCTCCGTTCAGAGAAGTACTTTCGTCGAGCAGCATCTATTTGATCATTTTCAGTATAGTTACTTCAATATCGACAAACTATCCGAAGAGGCCGTGCAGAGCATCATGCAAGGCCCGTGGCTGACCTCGTCGCTGATCACGGGTGCGGTCATCTTCCCGCGCTACGAGGTGTTCTTCCAGGAGGACGAGAGCGTGAGCAGCGTCCTAGTCCCGGACCCCTACATGGAGATGGCGGCGCGGATGCTCTGGCTCCAGTCGAAGAAGCTCATCGCGGAGGACCCCGCGCAGAGTTGGCGCCTCGGCGACTTCCTGGACGCGGTGCGCTTCGCGGCCGGGTCTGATTTCTCGAACGGTCGGAATATCAAGCGCTTCCTGAGGATGCAGCCGGAGGCGTGCTATCGCTTCCTGTACAACCCACTCTGCCGCCAGTTTGGGACGCGCTCACCGGGTGATTCCTTCGCGCCGGGCAACTCCATCGTCGCCATGGAGATCATCTCGCGGATCAAGGTCGTCGGGCACAGCGACTATACGAAGGAATACTACGCCGCCCTGCTCGATCGATTGGAGATTCCGCCGATCGATGTGCCGCTCCCGAAGCCGTCCGACGCTGTGGCCACCCTCGCGAACCAGTTAAAATCGATCGATGCCGCCCGTGATATGGTCGAGTTCGACGTCGTGATCGCGGATGCCGTGCGGCACGCCGTCGGGAAGAGTTGGCAGTGACCGGATGGTGAGGCGGCGATGAGCGGCCGGGTCGCCTTCCTCTCAGATCATGCGGATGTCGAGCCACCCCCGTGCCAGCGGGCTCGAAGGACAAGTCGAGGATCATGTCCGAGCAGGATGTTCACCAGGGTATTGACGGATGGCTCTTCCTGATCGGAGGCAGCAACAGGGTCCTGATCCACGCAAAAAAGAGCCTTGAGATCGATGTCCAGATCCAGGCCTGGAAAAACATCTTCGCGCGGCGGTATGAGGTCTGCCGGCAGGCGAATTGCCGTTATTTCACGATGATTGTGCCCGAGAAAATCTACATCTACGATGATAAACTTAAGGATATTTCCCTAGATCCAAGGCTTTCCCTCGGCAGTCGCGTGCACAGGGGATTGCTCTTCCGCCCCTTCCTGCGCAGGTCCTACATCAGGCTCTATCGCCCCTTGCGTGCGGAGCGCTCGAAGTCCGACCTCTATCAGAAGACCGACACGCACTGGACGCTTGCGGGCTGCCAGATCGCTTACCGGCAGATCTGCCGATCATGCGGGGCCGAGCAGGTCGAGGACTTCTCGACGCGGGACCACCGCGAGGAGGTCTCGGCCGGCGATCTCGGATCGAAATTCGATCCCGAGATCGCCGAGACGCGGACCTTCTACGATCTGCAGTCGGACGCCACGCGGGTTTATGCCAATTCGCAGGCCTTGCTGTACGAGTCGCGACAATCCTCGTCTCATCGTGGCATCCATCACGTGTACCGGAACCAGAGCGCGCGCGCCGATCCGCGGACGCTGATGCTGGTGGGCGATTCCTACGCGCATTTTCCGTCCGCGAGCTTGGTCGTCATGCTGGCCGAAACCTTCCGAGAGGTGCATTTCATTTGGTCGGTCGCGGTGGACTGGTCCTATTTTGCCCGCGTGAAGCCGGACATCCTGATCTGTGAGATGGCCGAACGCTTCCTCCGCCAAGTGACGGAGGATGCCTACGAGGTTCAACCGTGAAGACGGCCCGACGTCGCAAGGTTCAGGTCCGGCTTGGGCCCCCCTGCCCCAGCTCCGCGCGCATCGTGGCGCGTGGCGTGCTACGGGGTGGAGCGGCGGGAGGAGTCGGGGCTTGTCGATCATCGGGCGGCACAACGTGAAGCAGGCGGGGACCGGCGAGACCGCCATGGTCTTCGCCCACGGCTTCGGGTGCGACCAGAACATGTGGCGCGACGTGGCGCCCGCCTTCGCGGACCGCTTCCGCACGATCCTGTTCGACCATGTCGGCGCCGGCGGCTCCGACCTCGCGGCCTATGATCCCGACCGGTACGCCAGCCTCGACGGCTACGCCGACGACGTCGTCGCCCTGGCCCGGGCGCTCGGCGTCACCGGCGGCGTCTTCGTGGGCCACTCGGTGAGCGCCATGGTGGGCATCCTCGCGGCCAAGCGCGCGCCGGAGCTGTTCGACCGCCTCGTCCTGGTCTGCCCCTCGCCGCGCTACATCGACGAGGGCGACTACGTCGGCGGCTTCAGCCGGGCGCAGGTCGAGGAACTCCTCGACTTCCTCGACAGCAACCACATGGGCTGGTCGCAGGCCATGGCGCCGGTGATCATGGGCAATCCCGATCGCCCGGAGCTCGGTGGCGAACTCGTCAACAGCTTCTGCCGCACCGACCCCGACATCGCCCGCCGCTTCGCCCGGACCACCTTCCTGTCCGACAACCGGGCCGACCTCGCGGACGTGACGGCGCGCTGCCTGGTGATCCAGTGCGCCGAGGACGTGCTCGCGCCCCGGGAGGTCGGCGAATACGTGCACCGCCACCTGCGCGACAGCGCCCTCGTCCTCCTCGACGCCACCGGGCATTGCCCGAACCTGAGCGCGCCCGAGGCGACGGTCGCGGCGATCGAGGCCTTCCTGTGAGCGGAGTTCCTGCGTGAGGACGGCGTGGCGGACGCGTTGACCCCCGGCCCCCCGGAAGGGGGCGGACCGGCCGCGGAGGCCGACGACCTCGAGGACCTCTTCGAGAACGCCCCCTGCGGCTACGCCTCCGCCCTGCCGAGCGGGCGCCTGACCCGGGTCAACCGGACCCTCGCGGCCTGGACGGGCCACGCGGCCGGACAGCTCGTCGGGCGCCGCTTCCTCGACCTCCTGAACATCGCCGGCAAGATCTACTACGAGACCCACTTCGCGCCCCTGCTGCGGATGCAGGGCTTCTTCCACGCGGTCGCCTTCGACCTCGTGCGCGCCGACGGGACGACGCTGCCGGTCCTCGTCAACGCGGTCGTCCGCCGGGACGAGGCCGGGGCCGTGCGGTTCATCCGCATCACCCTGTTCAACGCGTCCGACCGGCGGCATTACGAGCGGGAGCTCGTCGAGGCCCGGCGCGCGGCGGACGCGGCGACGGCGGCGCTCCAGGGCCTCAACCTCACCCTGGAGGCGCGGGTGGCCGCGCAGACGGCCGAGCGCGACCGGGCCTGGCGCCTGTCGCAGGAACTGCTCGCCGTCGCCCTGCCGGACGGCATCCTGGAGAGCATCAACCCGACCTGGACCAAGCTGCTCGGCTGGCGCGCCGACGAACTCCTGGGCACCTCGGTCGTCGACTACACGCATCCGGACGACCTGGAGGCGACTCTGGCCGCCTTCGCCGGGATCCTGAGCGAGCCCCTGACCGCGCCGCACGAATCCCGCTTCCGGCACCGGGACGGCACGTATCGCTGGTTCGCCTGGACGGCCGCCTTCGAGGCGGGCCGGATCTACGCCTCCGGACGCCACACGACCCTCGAGCGCGAGCAGGCCGAGGCCCTGCGCCAGGCGCAGAAGATGGAGGCGGTGGGCCAGCTCACCGGCGGCCTCGCCCACGACTTCAACAACCTCCTCGCCGGCATCGCCGGCTCCCTGGAGATGATGCAGAACCGCATGCGGCAGGGCCGCCTCGGCGATGTCGAGCGCTACATGGCGGCGGCCCAGGGGGCGGCGCGCCGGGCCGCGGCCCTGACGCACCGCCTCCTCGCCTTCTCGCGCCGCCAGACCCTCGATCCCCGGCCCACCGACGTGAACCGCCTGGTGGCGGGGATGCACGAGATGATCCAGCGCGCGGTCGGCCCGGGCATCCCGGTCGAGGTCGTCGGCGCCGCCGGCCTCTGGACCGCCCTGGTGGACGTCTCCCAACTCGAGAACGCTCTCCTCAACCTCTGCATCAACGCCCGCGACGCCATGCCGGAGGGCGGACGCATCACGATCGAGACCGCCAATGCGTGGCTCGACGCCCATGCGGCCCGCGAGCGCGACATGCCGGAGGGGCCGTACCTGTCGCTGTGCGTGACCGACACCGGCACCGGCATGCCGCCGGAGGTGGTCGCGCGGGCGTTCGAGCCCTTCTTCACCACGAAGGCGCTCGGCGAGGGCACGGGCCTCGGCCTGTCGATGATCTACGGCTTCGCCAAGCAGTCGGGTGGGCAGGTCCGCATCCATTCCACGCCGGGCCAGGGCACCGCGGTCTGCCTCTACCTGCCCCGCCACCACGGCGCGGCCGCGGACGAGGAGGCGGCCGCGGACGCCGCGACCCTGACCCGCGCGGCGCAGGGCCGGACGGTGCTGATCGTGGACGACGAGCCCACGGTGCGGATGCTGGTGCACGACATCCTGGGAGACCTCGGCTGCACCGCCATCGAGGCCGGCGACAGCGCGGCCGGTCTCAAGGTGCTGCAGTCGGACGTGCGCATCGACCTCCTCGTGACCGATGTCGGCCTGCCCGGCGGCATGAACGGCCGCCAGATGGCGGATGCCGCCCGCGCGCTGCGCCCCGACCTGAAGGTGCTGTTCATCACCGGATACGCCGAGAACGCCGTCCTCAACCACGGTCTCCTCGGCCCCGGCATGGCGGTGGTGACGAAGCCCTTCCCGATCGAAACCATCGCCGCGCAGATCCGCGCGATGATCGCGGATGCCCGGCCGGGCGGCGGGTGACGAACCCCTCAGGCGTTGGCGGAGGCCGGCGCGGCGCCCAGCGCATCGGGGGCCGGGACGGCGCGGGCCTGGACCTCGATGAACACCCGCGTCACGTCGGGGCTGCGGGCCTTCAGCCGGGCCTCGACCCGGGCGACCATGGCCTCGATCTGGCCGGCGCTGAGGTCGTCGTCCATGTCGAGGCTGACGTTGACGAGGACGTCGGAGGGGCCGAGGTGCTGGGTCAGCACGGTGTTGACGTGGTGCACCCCCGCCTCGTCGCGCACCACCGCGCGGATCGCCGCGACGAGTTCGGGATCGGCGGCCTCGCCGATGAGCAGGCCATGGGTCTCGACCATCAGGAACGCCGCCATCCCGATCAGGATCAGGCCGATGCCGATGGAGGACCAGCCGTCGAGGGCGGGCATGTCGAGGACCCGGGCCAGGATCACGCCGGCGAGCGCCACCACGAGGCCCATCAGGGCGGCGACGTCCTCGGCCAGCACCGTGAACAGGGACGGGTCCTTGCTGCGCCGGATGGCGGCGAGCGGCGGGCGGCTGCCCTTCTCGGCCCAGAACGCCCGCAGGGCCACGAAGCAGGAATAGCCCTCGGCCATCACCGAGAAGCCCAGGATGGCGACGTTCACCCAGAAGCCGGAGACGGGATAGCCCCAGACCACGGCGTCCGCCGAGGGTTCCGGGTGCTGGAGCTTGTGGATGCCCTCGTAGACCGCGAAGGCGCCGCCGCCGAGGAAGATGAACAGCGCGACGATGAAGGCGTAGAAGTAGATCTCGCGGCCGTAGCCGAACGGGTGCGTCGCGGTGGCAGGCCGTTGGGACCGCTTGATGCCGACGAGGAGCAGGATCTGGTTGGTGGTGTCGACCACCGAGTGGACGCCCTCGGCCAGCATCGCCGAACTGCCGGTGAGGAAGGCCCCGACGAACTTGGCCGCCGCGATGGCGAGGTTGGCCCCGGCCGCGGTGTAGATGGCGCTGGTGCTCTCGTGGGCCATGCGGGACGGGTCTCTCGGGCTCTGGGGCGGGTGCGCGGTCCCGGCGGACGCGCCTTCGGCCGCGCGTCCGACCAAGCGTCGCCATTGGGGGACAAAGCGCAGGCAACGCGCGGAGGCCCCGGAAGGTTCGCCGCCTCCGGATGATTCCGGCGCCGCGTTCGTGCGGCGCTTGGCAGGAGCCGGATCGATCCCGCCCGAGGTGGACGCGGCGCGTCGCCCTGTGCATCGTGCGCCCCGGAACGCACGCGCCAGAACCGGAGCCGGCTGCCTTGACCGAGACGCGCCCAACGCCCGCCTACGATCCCGACAACATCTTCGCCAAGATCCTGCGCGGGGAGATCCCGGCCGAGCGGGTCTACGAGGATGCCGACACCCTCGCCTTCATGGACGTGATGCCCCAGGGGGACGGCCACACCCTGGTGATCCCCAAGGCCCCGGCGCGGGGCCTCCTCGACGCCGACCCGGAGGCCCTCGCGGCGCTGGCGCGGACGGTGCAGCGCGTCGCCCGGGCGGTGAAGGGCGCCTTCGCGGCCGATGGCCTCACGGTGTTCCAGTACAACGAGCCGGCGGGCGGGCAGACGGTGTTCCATCTCCACGTCCACATCGTGCCCCGCTTCGAGGGCGTGCCGCTTCGGCGCCACACCGGCGGCATGGCGGACCGGGCAGTCCTGGCGGAGCACGCCGCGCGCATCCGGGCGGCCCTCGCGGCCGGCTGAGTCAGGCGGCGCCGCTCACCGGCGGGCTGGCGAGGAGCCGGCGCAGGGCGGCGTTCTCGGCCTCGAGTTCGCCGATCCGGCGCACCAGGGCGAGCATCGCGGCGGCATCGTCCGCCGGGGCCGCCGTGGGCACGGGGACGGGCGCCGGCGCGGCCTCGTCCACGAAGGCGATGCCGATGCCGTCGGCCCGGCGCCAGCACAGGGTGGCCCGGTAGGTCCGGTCCTTCTGCGGGATGTAGAGGTCGAAGCTCTCGGGCAGCGTCGAGGTCTCGCTCAGGGCGAGCCGGGCGCCGGACGGGGACAGGTCCCGCACCAGGCAGTCCATGCTCGAGGCACCCTTGTTGAAGATGATCCGCCCCTTGAGGAAGGTCCTCAGGCGCGATTCCCTGCGATGCTCCGACATGCCGTGATGCTCCACCATGGGTCGGCCTCCGACTCCGCGTCCCACGCGGGGCACCCTGGCACGGCGCCCCTTAAGGAATGTTCGCCGCGATGCGCGAGCGGGCAAGCGCCGCAGGCCTCGAGGCAAGCGCTGCAGGCTTCAGAGCAAAGCGCCGCAGGCCTTCAGCGCGCAGCGCCGCAGCCCTCAATGAAAGCGGCTGTCCATGGTCTGGAACAGGTAGAAGCCGTTGAAGCGCACCGCGGTCTCGGCCGCGCGGTCGTCGAAATCGGCGGGCGCGTCGCCGATCGCCGCGAGCTTGCCGCCGAAAGCCCAGCAGCCGTTCCCGAGAAAGGGCGGAACGGCGCGGCTCTCCGGCACGGCGCAGCACAGGCCCTCGACGCTCCTGAAGCAGAAAACGTTGTAATTCTGCATCGGTCAATCTCCGATTCGCCCACCCAAGCTACGCCCTAAGCAGGCAATCGGACAGCACTGTGTCGATCAGGTCTCTGGAACGTTGCGGGCCAGCTCCGCGAGCCAGGGCGCGGCGCTTCCATCGGAGGGCGCGCGCCAGTCCCCGCGCGGTGACAGGGCGCCGCCCGCCGAGACCTTGGGCCCGTTGGGCATGGCCGAGCGCTTGAACTGGCTGAAGCCGAAGAAACGCGTCAGGAAGACCGCGAGCCAGCGCCGGATCTCGGGCAGGTCGTAGGCGCCGCGCTCGGATTCGGGGAAGTCCGGCGGCCAGGCTCCGGCCTCCGCGTCGCTCCAGGCGTGAAGCGCCAGGAAGGCGATCTTCGAGGGCGGGAAGCCATAGCGCAGGGTGTAGAACAGGGAGAAGTCCTGCAGCGCGTAGGGGCCGATCACCCCTTGCGTGCTCTGTGGGGCCGCGCCCGCCGCCACGGGCACCAGTTCGGGCGAGATCTCGGTGTCGAGGATCGCCCGCAGGGTGGCGCCGACGTCCGGGGCGAACTGGCCCGAGCCGATGACCCAGCGGATCAGGTGCTGGATCAGGGTCTTGGGCACGCCGGCATTGACGCCGTAATGGCTCATCTGGTCGCCGACGCCGTAGGTGCACCAGCCGAGCGCCAGCTCCGACAGGTCGCCGGTGCCGATGACGATGGCGCCGTTCTGGTTGGCCAGCCGGAACAGGTAGTCGGTGCGCAGGCCGGCCTGCACGTTCTCGAAGGTGACGTCGTAGACTGGCTCGCCGCGCCCGAACGGGTGGTCCATGCCCTTGAGCATCACGGTGGCGGCCTCACGGATGTCGATCTCGCGGGCGGTGGTGCCGAGGGCCGTCATCAGCGCGTGGGCGTTGGCCTTGGTGCCCTCCGAGGTGGCGAAGCCCGGCAGGGTATAGGCCAGGATGTTGTCGCGCGGGAGGCCGAGCCGGTCCATGGCCCTGGCCGCCACGATGAGGGCGTGGGTGGAATCGAGGCCGCCCGAGACGCCGATGACGACCTTCTTCGTCCCCGTCGCCTCCAGGCGCTGGGCGAGGCCCGCCACCTGGATGTTGTAGGCCTCGTAGCAATCCTGGGCGAGGCGGGCCGGATCGGCGGGCACGAAGGGGAAGCGCTCGACGGTCCGCTTCAGCCCGAGGTCGCCGGCCGGCGGATCGAGCCGGAAGGCCACCCGGCGATAGGCGGCCTTGAGCGGCGCGGCCCGGCCCGAATCGTCGAAGCTGCCCATCTGGAGCCGCTCCTGGGCGAGGCGGCCGAGGTCGATATCGGCCAGGGTCATCACGGGCTCGGGCGAGAAGCGCGGCCCCTCGGCGAGGCGCACGCCGTTCTCGTCGATGCTGGTCTGCCCGTCCCAGGACAGGTCGGTGGTGGATTCGCCGGTGCCGGCGGCGGCGTAGACGTAGGCGCAGAGGCCGCGCATCGAGGCGGCCCGCGACAGCATCGCCCGGGATTCCGCCCGGCCCACCGTGATCGGGCTGCCCGACAGGTTGGCGAGCACGGTGGCGCCGGCGAGCGCCGCGTCGGTGCCGGGGGAGGCGGGGACCCAGAGGTCCTCGCAGATCTCGATGCCGAGCACGAGGTCGGGCACGTCCGCGGCGGCGAACAGCAGGTCGGTGCCGAACGGCGCCTCCAGGCCGGCGACCCGGAGGGTCTCGCCCGCGATGCCGGCGCCGGAGGCGAAGTGGCGCTTCTCGTAGAACTCCCGGTAGGTCGGCAGGAAGCTCTTCGGAATCACCCCGAGGATGCGGCCGCGATGGATGGCGAGCGCGCAATTGTAGAGCCGATGGCCCCAGCGCAGGGGCGCGCCCACGACGAGGACGGGCTGGAGCGCGCCCGATTCCGCCACGATCCGGGCGATGGCCGCCTCCACCGCGTCGAGCACCGTCACCTGCAGGAACAGGTCCTCGATGGCGTAGGCCGAGACGCAGAGTTCCGGGAACACAGCCACGGCGACCCCGGCGCGATCGCAGGACCGGGCGAGGGCGAGGATCGCCTCGACGTTGCGGGCGGGGTCGGCCGGGTGGCTGCGGCCGGTGCAGGCGGCGACCCGGGCGAAGCCGTGCCGGTAGAGGGAGCGGAAGCCGGGATCGGCCGAGGGACTGGTCGCCGAGGGACTGGACAAGGGGCGGGGCTCCGGGCTGGTCGCGGCGGCACCTTAACCCCTGCCGCCATCCGCCTCCAGCGCAAGGGTTAAGCGCCGTGCCGGGGCTGTGCCGGGGCGCTCCGCAGGGAGGCCGGCCGAGCGGGCCGGGTGAGGGGGCTTCGGGTTCGGAGGACGGGTTCCGTGGTCGCCGTGAGGGCGATCACGCGCCGGGGGCGGGGTCGGATCAAGCGTCTGTTAACGACGATGGCTCTAACTCAGCGCTGAACCGCGCCGCTCCCGGCGGCGGACCCGTTTTGAGTACATCCGGCCAATCATGCGCGCATCGGGACGGCTCCCCTACTCCCATCGTGATCCTTCGCGCCCCGTTCGCGGCGGCGACCGCCTCGGCCTGTCGATCGGTGCCCTGGCGCACCGGTTGATGAACCTGCGGGCGACCCTCTCGCGCCGCCTCGCCGGGCCGCCGCAGCGGCAGGACTACACCGTGGCGGCCACCCGCCCGACTCCGAGCTGGATGACGAGCCCGCAGGCCCTGGTCGGCCGCAACGAGGTCGGCCTCGCCTTCCGGCCCGCCCCCGCGATCCAGGCCTGGCCCGCCCAGGTCTTCGACGACCGCGCCACCCTCGACATGATCCCGAGCCGCGCCGTCCCCGCGGCCCGGTTCGACGACGCCCTGACGGAGGCCGATTCGCCCGCCCCGCGCGTCCTGATCCGGACGCCGCGCCGTCCGGCCGCGATCATGGCGGAAGCGGGCGAGGCGCCCGCCTACGCCGCCCCGGTCCCGGCCGGCCCGGCCGTGCGCTACACCCGCACCCCCGATCCGGTCCTGCACGAGCGGCGCCAGCGGGCGCTGGACGCCGAGCGCGCCGCCCGCGCCCAGGCCCATGCGGAGGCCGAGGCCGAGGCCCTGCGGCTCCAGGCCGAGCAGGACGCGCGCCGCTTCGAGGCCGAGGCGCAGGAGCGCGCCGCCCTCGCGGCGCAGGCCGAGGCCGAGGCCCTGGCCGCCCAGGTGCCCGAGCCCCTCTGGCGCCAGCCCTTCGTCGCGCCCCCCGGCGTACGCTTCTTCCGCAGCCCCGACCGGCGCCAGGTCCGCCCCAGCACCGAGGCCGCCGCGCCCGCGCCGGAACCCGGGACCGGTCACGCCGAGACCGTCCAGTCGGAGGCCGCTCCGGTCGAGTCCCTTCACGCCGAGTCCCTTCACGCCGAGACCGCCGTGATCCCCGACGACCGCGACTGGTCGGACGTGCCGGACTGGTCCGAGGTCCATGCCTGGTTCGACGGGCGCGACGGCGCCGCGCTCGACGCCTGGTCGGCGATCCAGGCCGAGCCCGCGCCGGCGCCCGCGGCTCCTGAAAGCGTGGCGTCCGAGGCCGGCATCCTCCCGGCGGACGCGGCCGTCGAGGCGCCGGCCCGCGCCGCCTACCGCCTGGAACACCTCGTGCGGTTCGAGCCCTTCGGCCCGCCGCGTCCGGTCGAGGGCCAGGACAACGCGGTTCCGGGGGCCGCGCCGGTTCGTCCGGCCCCCCTCCACGCCATGGCCGCCCGCGCGGCGATCCGTGCGGGCCGGACCGCGGTCCCGCCCGCCGCCCCGGTGGTCGCCGCTCCGATCCCGGCCCCCTCCCCTGCCCTGCCGGAGGCGATGCCGTTCGTGCCCGTCGCGGCCTTCGCGCCGGTCCCCTTCGCACCTGTCCCCTTCGCACCTGTCCCCTTCGTGCCGGCGCCCCGGGCGGCCGAGGCCGCCTTCGTGCCGACCCCGATCCCGGCGCGACCGGTGCTGCTGCGCAACCCCAAGGGCCTGTCCGCCCCCGAGGAGGCCGAGCCGTCCGCGTCCGGCGCCTCGACCGGTCCGGTCGACGAGCCGGCCCCGGTCGAGGCGCCCGTCGCCGAGGCGGAGGCGGCCGCGGCGCCGGAGGCCCCGGCCGTCCACATGCCGCGCGCGATCCTGCCCGAGCGCCCGCTCCTCATCCCCGCCGGCCGGCACGTGCCGATGTCCTTCGTGGAGAACGCCGACTACGAGCACCCCGCCCTCGACCTCCTGGCCGAGCCGCCCCTGAACGACACGGAGGAGGTCGATGCCGACGTGCTGGAGCAGAACGCCCTCAACCTCCAGCAGACGGTCCAGGATTTCGGCGTGCGCGGCGACATCCTCGCGGTGCGCCCCGGCCCGGTCGTCACCCTCTACGAGCTCGAGCCGGCGCCGGGCACCAAGTCGAGCCGCGTGATCTCGCTCGCCGACGACATCGCCCGCTCGATGTCGGCCGTCTCCGCCCGCGTCGCCGTGGTCCCGGGCCGCAACGTCATCGGCATCGAGCTGCCCAACGACACCCGCGAGACCGTCTACCTGCGCGAGCTCCTCGCCTCTGCCGATTTCGGGATGAGCAAGCACAAGCTCGCCCTGTGCCTCGGCAAGAACATCGGCGGCGAGCCGATCATCGCGGATCTGGCCAAGATGCCCCACCTGCTGGTGGCCGGCACCACGGGCTCGGGCAAGTCGGTGGCCATCAACACCATGATCCTGTCGCTCCTCTACCGGATGAAGCCGGAGGAGTGCCGCCTGATCATGGTCGATCCGAAGATGCTGGAGCTCTCCGTCTACGACGGCATCCCGCACCTGCTCTCCCCCGTCGTCATCGACCCGAAGAAGGCGGTCATCGCCCTCAAATGGGCCGTGCGCGAGATGGAGGAGCGCTACAAGAAGATGTCCAAGATCGCCGTGCGCAACATCGACGGCTACAACGCCCGCATGGCGGAGGCCCGGGCCAAGGGCGAGGTGATCACCCGCGAGATCCATACCGGCTTCAACCGCGAGACCGGCCAGGCCGTCTACGAGACGGAGGAGATGGACCTCTCGGCGCTGCCCTACATCGTGATCGTGGTCGACGAGATGGCCGACCTGATGATGGTGGCGGGCAAGGACATCGAAGGCGCGATCCAGCGTCTCGCCCAGATGGCGCGCGCGGCCGGCATCCACCTGATCATGGCCACCCAGCGCCCCTCGGTCGACGTGATCACGGGCACGATCAAGGCCAACTTCCCGACCCGGATCTCCTTCCAGGTCACATCGAAGATCGACAGCCGCACGATCCTGGGCGAGATGGGCGCCGAGCAGCTGCTGGGCCAGGGTGATATGCTGTTCATGGCCGGCGGCGGGCGCACGACGCGCGTGCACGGGCCGTTCTGCTCGGATGCGGAGGTCGAGAGCGTGGTCGCCCACCTCAAGCGCCAGGGCCGGCCCTCCTACCTCGAAGCCGTCACGGCCGACGACGGCAGCGGCGACGAGAAGCCCGTCAAGGGCTCGAAGGCCGACAAGGCCGACCGGGCCGAGAAGGCCCAGGCCGCCGAGATCGAGGACATCGACGCTCCGATCTTCGATGCGGGCGCCTATGCGGGCAGCGGCGGCATCGATCCCGGTGCCGAGCTCTACGACCAGGCCGTTCAGGTGGTGATGCGCGACCGCAAGGCCTCGACGAGCTACATCCAGCGCCGCCTGCAGATCGGCTACAACCGCGCCGCCTCGATCATGGAGCGGATGGAGATCGAGGGCATCGTCGGCCCGGCCAACCATGCCGGCAAGCGCGAGATCCTGATGGAGGGCGGCCACGCCGCCTCCGGCATGATGGACTACGACGACTGAGCCGGACCCTCGGGTGGGGCATTCGCCGCCCCACCCGTCGCATATTCGCCACAGGGCGGGCTTCTAAGCGGGCACCACCCGCACGCCTTCGCATCGCCTCAAGGGAGCGTCCCGATGATCGGCCGCCGTCACCGCCTCGCCGCCGGTCCGTTGCTCGTCCTGGCGGCCAGCCTCGCCCAGCCGCAGCCGGCCGCCGCCCAGGTCTCCTCGTTCCTCGACGGCCTGTTCGGCCGCAAGGAGCAGCCGGCCCCGGCCCCCGAGCCGGAGCCCGCCCCGGCGGCCCCGCCCCCGGCCACCGCGCCGAAGAAGCCCGTCGCCCAGGCGCCGAAGGCCGGCAAGCCGTCCGACAAGGCGGCCGCGGACAAGGCGGCCAAGGGTGAGGGGAAGGCCCCCAAGGGCGAGGCCAAGGCCCTCGACCCGAAGGCCAACGACGCGAAGGCCGCCAAGGTCGCGGCCGTGGGCGCGCCCGCCGCCGTCGTGGCGGAGGCGGACGACGCCACCGTGATCGCGCAGGCCAACGCCTACTTCAACGGCATGACCACGCTCACCGGCAACTTCGTCCAGGTCGGCCCGGACGGACGCCGGATCGGCGGCAAGCTGACGCTCGCCAAGCCCGGCCGCCTGCGCTTCGACTACGACCAGCCCTCTCCCCTGGAGATCGTGGCCGACGGCACCTCGGTGGCGGTCAAGGACCGCAAACTCGGCACGCAGGACCTCTACTTCATCTCGCAGACGCCCCTGAAATTCCTGCTGCGCGAGAAGATCGACCTCGCCCGCGACCTCTCCGTCACCGACGTGGCGAACGATCCGGGTGGCCTGCGCATCTCCCTGGAGGACCGCTCCACGCTCGGCGGCACCTCGAAGATCCAGCTCTTCTTCGACCCCGAGGTGAAGACCCTGAGCCAGTGGCGGATCACCGACCCGCAGGGCTACCAGACCACGGTCCAGCTCGCGAACCTGCAGAAGGGCCGCCCCGTCGAGGGCAACCTGTTCTTCATCAATTACGGACGCAGCGAGGACAAGGCGGCCGAGCGCCAGATCCGCCCGCAGTAGCGGGCTCGCGCGCCGCCGCGCTTGTCGCGCCCGTGCCGATGCGGCTAAGCGTCGGGCTCGCATCCTACGAGCCGAGCCCATGCACGACATCCGCGCCATCCGCGAGAACCCGGACGCCTTCGACGAGGCCCTGCGCCGCCGCGGCCTGGCGCCGCTCGCCGCCGAGCTGATCGCGCTGGACGACGCGCGCAAGTCCGCGATCTCGGCCGCGCAAGCCAACCAGGAGCGCCGCAACGCGCTGGCCAAGGAGATCGGCGGCGCCAAGAAGGCCAGGGACGAGGACCGGGCGCAGGCGCTGATGGCCGAGGTCGCCCGCCTGAAGGACGAGGCGCCGGCCCTGGAGGCCGCCCAGGCCGACGCGGCCAGGACCCTCGACGACCGTCTCGCCGCGATCCCGAATCGCCCGAACCCGGAGGTGCCGGAGGGCGCCGACGAGCACGGCAACGTCGAGTACCGCGCGTTCAAGGCCCAGCGCCCGCAGCTCGCCACGGGCAAGCAGCATTTCGAGATCGGCGAGGCCTCCGGCCTGATGGATTTCGAGGCCGCCGCCCGGATGTCCGGCGCCCGCTTCGTGGTGCTCAAGGGCCAGCTCGCGCGGCTGGAGCGGGCGCTCGGCCAGTTCATGCTCGACCTGCACACCGGCGAGCACGGCTATACCGAGGTGGCCCCTCCCCTCATGGTCCGCGACGAGGCGATGTTCGGCACGGCGCAGCTGCCGAAGTTCCGGGACGACCAGTTCCAGGCGGGCGAGCACTGGCTGATCCCCACCGCGGAAGTCCCTCTCACCAACCTCGTCCGCGAGAGCATCCTGCGCGAGGAGGAACTCCCCTTGCGCTTCACCGCCCTCACCCCGTGCTTCCGGGCCGAGGCCGGCTCGGCGGGGCGCGACACACGCGGCATGCTGCGCCAGCACCAGTTCAACAAGGTCGAGCTCGTCTCGATCACCACGCCCGAGCAGTCGGCGGAGGAGCACGAGCGCATGCTCGGCTCGGCCGAGGCCGTGCTGAAGAAGCTCGACCTGCCCTACCGGATCATGACGCTGTGCACCGGCGACATGGGTTTCGCGAGCCAGAAGACCTACGACATCGAGGTCTGGATGCCGGGCCAGGAGACCTTCCGCGAGATCTCGTCCTGCTCGGTCTGCGGCGACTTCCAGGCGCGGCGGATGAACGCGCGGGTGCGCGCCCGGGATGGCAAGGCGGTGAATTTCGTTCACACCCTCAACGGGTCCGGCGTGGCCGTGGGCCGCGCGCTCATCGCCGTGATGGAGAACTACCAGAACCCGGATGGCAGCGTCACGGTGCCGTCGGTGCTGAAGGCCTATATGGGCGGGATCGAGCGGATCGAGGGGTTCAAGAGCTGATGCGCATTCTCGTCACCAACGACGACGGCATCCACGCGCCGGGTCTCGAGACCCTGGAGGGGATCGCCCGGGCCATCTCGGACGACGTCTGGGTGGTGGCGCCGGAGACCGACCAGTCCGGCGTCTCGCACTCGCTCTCGCTGAACGACCCCCTGCGCCTGCGCCAGGTCGCCGAGAAGCGCTTCGCCGTGAAGGGCACGCCGTCCGACTGCGTGATCATGGGCGTGCGCCACATCCTCAAGGACCACGGGCCCGACCTCGTGCTCTCGGGGGTCAATCGCGGCCAGAACGTCGCCGAGGACGTGACCTACTCGGGCACCATCGCGGCGGCCATGGAGGGCACCATCCTCAACGTGCGCTCCATCGCCCTGAGCCAGGCCTACGGCGCCGGCGGGCGCGGCGCCATCAAGTGGCAGACCGCCGCCGAGCACGGCCCCGCCGTGGTGCGCAGGATCCTCGAGATCGGGATCGAGCCCGGCATCGTGATCAACGTGAACTTTCCGGATTGCGAGCCCGGGGAGGTGCTGGGCACGGCGGTGGCCGCGCAGGGCTTCCGCAACCAGGCGCTGCTGGCCATCGATGCCCGCCAGGACGGGCGCGGCAATCCCTATTTCTGGCTCGCCTTCGCCAAGGCGACGTTCCAGCCCGGCAACGGCACCGACCTCAAGGCCATCGCCGAGAAGCGCATCTCCGTCACGCCGCTGCGTCTCGACCTCACCGACGAGCCGAGCCTGACGCGCTTCGCGCAAGGGTTCTCGGACAAAGGGTTCTCGGACAAGGGCTCTTCGCAGTAGCCCGACGGACCCGGAACCGGTCGAGATCCAGCCATGATGCACGAGGGCTCGATCGAGGATGCCGCCTTCGTCATGGCCCTGCGCGGCCGCGGCGTGCGCGACACCGACACCCTGCGGGCGATGGAGCGGGTGCCGCGCGAGCGCTTCGCCCCCGCCCATCACCGCGACCTCGCCCGGCGCGACCTCGCCCTGCCGCTGGCCTGCGGCCAGACCATGACGGCGCCCACCACGGTGGCGGCGATGCTGAAGGCGCTGGCCCTGCGCCCGGGCGCCCGCATCCTCGAGATCGGCACCGGCTCGGGCTACGTCACGGCCCTGATGCTGCGCCTCGGCGCCGCCCACGTCCACAGCCTCGAGCGCTACGCCACCCTGGCGGACGACGCCCGCGACAACCTCGTGCCGGAGGACCGGCTCCTGGCGACGATCGCCGTCGGGGACGGCCTGCACCCTGCGACCCTGCGGGGGGCGGAGCCCTTCGACGGCATCCTCCTCAACGGCACGGTCCCGGCGATTCCCGAGCATCTCGCGGCCCTGCTCGGCCCCGGCGGGCGTCTCGTCGCCCCGGTCGGGCGGCCGGAGGCGGCGGGCCTCGTCACCTGGACCCGGGCCCCGGACGGCAGCCTGGAGCCGCGCCCGGGCGCGGCCGTCCGGCTGGCGCCCCTCACCCCCGGCCGCGCCCGCGTCCTCTAGGGCGAAAGGTTCCCGCAGGGGTCCCTTCGTGGCGCAAACGTGGTGAATCGGAACGGTTGCTTAACCTGAATCCGGTTTGAATGACGTCATCAAGTTGCGTCAGGCAAACAGGTGCGTCGATGCGGGTTCGCGGGACTGGTCGAGGGTTGAGGACGCTGTCGCGTTTCGCGCTCATCGGCGTGATTGGGGGCGGCGCGGCCGCCTGTTCTTCGGATGCGTCCCGGTTGGGCGATCCCTTCGGCAATCCGTTTGCCTCCAACCTGTCGAGCGAGCCCGCCGCGACGGGCAGCCTGCCCGACGGCGAGATCGCCCCGGCGCCGGTGGTGCGCACCAGCCGCATCCAGTCCCAGGCCCTCGGGGCCCCGGGCGCCGCGATGTCGCCCACCGCCATGTCGCCCCGCCCGATGGCGGCGGCCCCCGCCCCGGCCCGTGCCCAGACCACCCGCCTCGCCTCCACCGAGCCGGTCTCGGGTGGCATGACGTCCGGTGGCATGACCGGTTCGGCGGTCTCGGGCATGAACCCCGACGCGGCCCGCATGAACACCCGCGCGGTGCCCGCCGCGCCGGCCCCGAAGGTGATCGACCGGGCCGCCGAGAAGCGCGCCGCCGACGCCCGCCGCGAGGCGGAGGCCGCCGAGGCCAGACGCGAATCCGAGGCGGCCAAGCTCGCCGAAGCCCGCAAGGCCCTGGAGGCCGGCAAGGCCGCCGAGGCCCGCAAGGCCGCGGACAAGGCGGCGAGCGCCGCCAAGCTCGCCGAGGCGCGCAGGGTCGTGGAGGCCGCCAAGGTTGCCGAGACCAAGGCTGCCGATGCCCGCAAGGCCCATGTTCGTCCCGGGCAGGCCGTCGCCAAGGCCGAGGACAAGCCGGTCCGCAAGATCGAGATCAAGGAAGCCAAGGCCGAGGTGAAGGCCGAGGCGGCCAAGGACGCGGCCAAGGAAGCGGCGAAGAAGGCCGAGGCGGCCCGCAGGACGGCCGAGGCCGAGGCGGCCAAGCAGGCCAAGGCCGATGCCGCCAAGGACGCGGCCCGCAAGGTCGCCGAGGCGAAGGCCGCGGAAGCCAGCAAGGCGCCCGTGAAGGTCGCCGCGGTCGAGGCCCCCAAGGCCGAGCCCGCCAGCACCGGTTCCGTCGCCGCCCCTGCCGCGGAGCAGTCGTTCCGCTGGCCCGCCAAGGGCCGGGTGATCTCGGGCTACGGCACCTCCGGCAACGAGGGCATCAACATCTCGGTGCCCGAGGGCACCGCGGTGAAGGCGGCCGAGGACGGCACCGTCGCCTATGCCGGCTCCGACGTGAAGGGCTACGGCAAGCTCGTCCTGGTGCGCCACTCCAACGGCTACGTCTCGGCCTACGCCCATAACGGCGAGCTCGACGTCCGCCCCGGCGAGAAGGTGAAGCGCGGCCAGACCATCGCGAAGTCCGGCGCCTCCGGCAACGTGACCTCGCCCCAGCTCCACTTCGAGATCCGCAAGGGCGCGACCCCGGTCGACCCGATGCCCCACCTCGCCAGCAACTGACCCTCCGGTCGGAGCACCCCGAAAACCGAAACGGCGGCCCCGAGGGGCCGCCGTTCTCGTTTGCGCGGCCTTGCGTGTCGCCGGTGCCTCAGCGGCCGGTGCGCACCCGGGTCCAGCTCCGGGTGACGAAGCGCTGGGTGCGGTCGTCCCAGGCGGTGTTGCTGGCGAGTCGCTGCATCGTCGCCTCGTCCGGGTAGATGCCGGGATTGCCCAGGATCTCGGGCTTGACGAACTTCCGGGCCGCCGCGTTGCCGCTGGCATAGGAGACGAAGTTGGTGTTGGCCGCCGCCACCTCGGGCCGCATCATGTAGTCGAGGAAGGCGTGGGCCTCGGCGGGATGGGGGGCGTCCTTCGGGATCGCGAAGGCGTCGAACCACATCAGCGCGCCCTCGCGGGGAATGAGATAGCCGATCTCGACCCCGTTCTTGGCCTCCTCGGCGCGCTTGCGGGCCTGCATCACATCGCCCGAATAGCCGACCGCGAGGCAGAGGTCGCCGTTGGCCAGCCCGTTGATGTATTCCGAGGAGTGGAACTTGCGCACCGAGCCGCGCACCTTGAACAGGGCGTCGGTGACCTGGGTGATGTCGTCCCAGCGCTTGGAATCCGGCTTGAAGCCGTAGAACGGCAGCAGGCTCGGGATCAGGTCCTCGGGGGAATCGAGCAGCATCACCCCGCAATCCTTGAGCTTGGCCATCAGGCCCGGATTGAGGACGAGGCTCCAGGTGTTGAGAGGCTGGCTCGCCCCCAGGCGCTCGCGCACCAGGGCGAGGTTCACGCCGATGCCGGTGGTGCCCCACATGTAGTCCACGGCGTAGGTGTTGCCGGGGTCGTAGGTGGCCAGCCGCGCCGCGATCTCGGGCCAGGCATGGACGAGGTTGGGGATCTTCGCCTTGTCGAGGGGCTGGAACACCCCCGCCCGGATCAGCCGCTGCAGGAACGGGCCGGAGGGCGCCACCACGTCGTAGCCCGAGCGCCCGGCCAGCAGCTTGGTCTCGAGGATCTCGTTGTTGTCGTAGGTGTCGTACACGACCTTGATGCCGGTCTCCTTCGTGAAGGCGTCGAGCATCTTCGGGTCGATGTAGTCCGACCAGTTGTAGATGTTGACCACGCGCTCGCCCTTCGGCGCGGGCGTCTCGGCCCGCGCCCCGGGCAGGCCGAGCGCCAGGGCGGCGAGCGCCCCGGCGACCAGCCCCCCGGACAGGAGCGCGCGGCGGGTGCCGGCTCGGATCATGCCTGTCCTTTCGCAGCCACCACCACGATCTCGACGCGGTATTCGGGGGCGGCGAGCTTGGCCTCCACCGTGGCGCGGGCCGGCGGGTTGTCCTTGGCCACCCAGGCGTCCCAGGCGGCGTTCATCTCGGCGAAGGTGGCGATGTCGGCCAGGTAGATCGTGGCGGTGAGGATGCGGCTCTTGTCGGTGCCGGCCGCCGCCAGCAGGCGGTCGATCTCGCCGAGGATCTCCTGGGTCTGCGCGGTGACGCCGGCGCCCACCACCGTGCCGGCCACCTGGCCCGCGAGGAACACCATGTCGCCGTAGGTGACGGCCTGGCTCATGCGGGGACCGGATTCGAAGCGCTGGATCGTCATGACGGAAAAACGTGCCTCTTCGCGGATCGGCCTTGGGACGCCACGCGGCATCCCGGCTCGGGGCAAGCGTTGTGCCGCGCCGGGGACCCGAACGTAAAGGGGCCCGCGGCCCTGCGCGCGGGAATCCGGCCGCGCCGGACCGTCTTCGCGTGCCACGCGACAAAGTCGCTTCGTGCAGCGCAACTCATCCCACGGATGCGGCGTTCTCACCCCATGCGCTAAGGCCAAGGCTGAGAAGCCCGCCGCTACCGCCAGTGACGTCCGACCCAGAGGGTTCGGCCAAGTTCGAGGATCAGCTCATGGGTATCATCTGGACCATCATCATCGGCTTCCTGGCCGGTGTCATCGCCAAGTTCATCATGCCGGGCAACAACGAGCCGGCCGGCTTCATCCTGACCACGATCCTCGGCATCGTCGGCGCCTTCGTGGCCACCTTCCTCGGTCAGGCGCTCGGCTGGTACGGTCCGAACCAGGGCGCGGGTCTGATCGGCGCGGTCGTCGGCGCGATCGTCGTGCTGGCGATCTACGGCTTCATCCAGGGCCGCCGCTCGACCACCACGCTGTAAGGCCACGCGACATCGAAGTCCGAAGCGAAAGGGGCGCCTCACCGGGGCGCCCCTTTTTCGTGTCCGATCGAGAGCCGCCCGATCCCCGATACGCTCGGGCACCGGGCGCGGGGCCGGTTCAGGCCTCCGTCACGGCCTTGACGGCGCAGTGGCCGGTGGCGCCGCGGATGGCGAGGCCGGCGCCGACCACGAGGGCCGCGAGGCTGAGCCACTTGTTCGGGCGCGGCTGGGCGGCGGCGGCGGCGATGCCGAGGCCGAGCACCACCGAGACGGCGCGCTCCGTGGTGGTGAGGTTCGGGGTGCCGCTGAAGATGTCGTGGATCATCGCATTGGCCATGCTGGCGTCTCCTATGCTGCGTCGCGGGGCGAACGCGGCGGAGGATCGGGCGTTCCACCGCCAGGGTGCGGCGCGGCACGGTGTCGTCGCCGCAAGGCCCTTCGCCGGGCGGTGTCCTGCGGCCGCTTGGCCTCCGCTCCGGGAACCGGATCAGCGCGGATAGGCGGTCAGGCCGCCGGCCCGCGCGGCGGCGGCCTCGGCCTTGCGGTGGGCCTCCGCCTCGGCCGCGCAGGCGGCCGCCTCGAGATCGTCCAGGGGTGCCCGCTTCGCGCAGCGCGCCCGCAGGTCGTCGAGTTCCTCCTCGGTCAGGCTCTCGATGCCGATGTAGCGGTTCTGCGCCGCGCTGGCCCGGATCAGCTCGTCGAGCTTGGCCTGGATCGCCGCGCCGTCGCGGTTCTGGGTGTTCTGGATCAGGAACACCATCAGGAACGTCACGATGGTGGTGCCGGTGTTGATGATGAGCTGCCAGGTGTCGGAGAAGCCGAACAGCGGCCCCGTCACCGCCCAGGCCAGGATCAGCGCGATGCTGACCGCGAAGGTCGCCGGGCGCCCGGCGGCGCGGGCCACCTTCGAGGCGAAGGCGGTGAAGAGCTGGGCCGATTTCAGGCTTCCGACGCGCATGCGACCTCCTCGCTCACGATGGCCGCGCTGACCGGGGAAAGAACCCGCGACGGCGGGAAACCGTTGCCGCGCGCCTAGCGGGCGTTGGGCAGGCGCACGGTCACGCCGGCCTTCGCCGCCGGGGCTTCCGGGCCGGGCGGCGCCCCGCCCCAGCGCGTCGCCTCGATCCGCACCGTGCCCCATCCGGTGGCGACCGTGATCGACAGCGGCAGCAGCAGCGTCCCGTCGAGGATCGGGGCGAAGCGCACCCGCAGATCGTCGTTGGCGGCCATCCGGCGGACGTTGCTCCCGCCGGAGCGGTGCCCGGAGATCGGCACCCAGCGCACCCGGCAGTCGAGGGCGGGGCCGCGATAGGCGCCCTCCGACACCGTCACGAGGCTGCCGCGCGACAGGACGAGGTCGGCCCGGCTCACCCCGTCGAAGACCGGGATGCGCCGGTCGCACAGGCCCACGTCCAGGGGGGCGGCCCCGAGGGGAATCGTCAGCATGGTCAGGGGGTCGACCACGCCGACCCTGTCCTCCGGCGCCACCGGGACCCGGTCCGCGCGCGGGGTCGGGGGCGGCTCGACGCTGGCGCTGCGCACGCGCCCGCCGGCGAGGTCGAGCGCCACCGCGATCGGCTTGCCGCCGTAGCGGCTGTCGATCCGGAAGGTGGCGGTGACCGCGCCGGCGCGGGTCGCCGAACCGGCGACCGTGGCCTTGCCGGCCCCGTCGAAGAAGAAGCCGGCGAGGCCGCGCAGGCCCGCATCGAGTTCGAGGGCGTAGCGCTCGCCCGCCCGCTCCACCACGAGGCTGGCCTCGCCCGCCGGCAGGTTCAGGAAGCTGAGACCGTAGGCCGCCGTGAAGCGACGCGCGGGGGCGTCGCCCACGGCCTTCGCGCCGGTCCCGCCGGCCACGAGCAGGGCGGCCGACAGGGACAGGGCGTGCGGGGCCAGGGAACATCTGTGCCTGCGAGCGGACACCGGGATCGCCTCATCGCGCCGCGTGCGGCGCCCACCCTGTCATATCGCCGTCGGGCGCGCGTAGTATGCGCGCTTCGGCACCTCGCGTGCAGCCGAGCATCCCGCGCGCCGCCAGGACAGGACCCCGTTGGACCGACCCACCCGATACGCCCTGTACGTCACGCCGGCCCCGGGCTCGGCGCTGGCCGCCTTCGGCGACGCGATCCTCGGCCCCGGCCCGGCGCCCGGCCCGGAGGCGCTCCGGGCGATCCTGGCCGCCCACACCGCCGAGCCGCGCCTCTACGGCTTCCACGCCACCCTGAAAGCGCCGATGCGCCTCGCCCCGGGGGCGACCGAGGCCGATCTCCTCGCGGCGGCCGAGGCCCTGGCGGCGCACCGGAGCCCGCTGCCCGTCGGCCCCCTGCGGGTGGCCGCCCTCGGGGCCTTCGCCGCCCTGGTGCCGGCGGTACCCCCGCCCGCCCTCGGGCTGCTCGCCGCCGAGTGCGTCGCGGCCCTCGATCCCCTGCGGGCGCCCCTCACCGAGGCCGAGCGCGCCCGCCGCCGGCCCGAGCGCCTCGATCCCCGTGGCCGGGCGCTGCTGGAGCGCTGGGGCTACCCGCACGTCTTCGAGGCCTTCCGCTTTCACATGACGCTCACCGGCCCCCTCGGGCCGGAGGACCGGGCGACCGCCCTGCCCCTGCTGGCCGAGGCCGCCGCGGGGCTGCCCGACCTCGCGATCGATGCGCTGAGCGTGGTCGTCCAGGACGGCGCGGCGCCGTTCCGCCTCCTGCGCCGCCTCCCCTTCTCCGCCTGACAGGATCGCGTGATGGTCTCCGATCGCCTCGGCCTCGAACCGGCCGTCCACCCCACGGCCCGGCTCTCGGATTGCCGCCTCGGCCGCTACACCGAGGTCGGCGCGCGCACGCGCCTCAGCGAGACGAGCCTCGACGATTATTCCTACATCGTCGAGGACGGGCAGGCGAACGACACGACCATCGGCAAGTTCTGCTCCATCGCCTCGCATGTGCGGATCAATCCCGGCAACCACCCGATGGAGCGGGCCTCGCAATCCCACTTCACCTACCGGGCCAGCGCCTACTGGCCGGGCGAGACCGACGAGGCGGCCTTCTTCGCCCGGCGCCGGGCCCTGCCGGTCCGCATCGGCCACGACGTCTGGATCGGGTACGGCGCCGTGGTCCTGCCCGGGCGCAGCATCGGCACCGGGGCGGTCATCGGCGCGGGCACGATCCTGACCCGGGACGTGGCGCCCTACACCATCGTGGTCGGCAATCCCGGCCGCGTGGTGCGCCGCCGGTTCCCGGAGGCGATCGCCGAGCGCCTGCAGGCGCTGGCCTGGTGGGACTGGGACCACGCGCGCCTGGGCCGGGCGCTGCCCGACTTCCGCGCCCTGTCGATCGAAGCATTCCTGGAACGCCACGAAGCCGAGGCACAATAATGCCGGCTATTGGTTAGCCGGGGAATAGTCATTCTCCTGTCGCGTGGGGCGGGTCTACCGGCGATCGACCTGAATCGCCGGAGACTCCATGCTGATCCTCGAAGGTCTTGCCCGCCACTACGGCGACCGTCGCGCGGTGGACAGCGTCTCCCTCTCCATCCCCCGCGGCCAGTTCGTCGGCGTGATCGGGCGCTCGGGCGCCGGCAAGTCGACCCTGCTGCGGATGATCAACCGCCTCGCCGAGCCGACCGGCGGCCGCATCCTGTTCGAGGGGCTCGACGTCACGGCCCTGCGCGGGCGCGACCTGCGGCGCTGGCGGGCGCGCTGCGCGATGATCTTCCAGCAGTTCCACCTCGTCGGCCGCCTCGACGTGCTGAGCAACGTGCTGATGGGCCGGCTCTCCGAGGTGCCCCGCCACCGCTCCCTGCTCAAGCTCTGGTCCGAACGCGAGCGCGCCCTGGCGCTGGCCGCCCTCGACGAGTTCGGCATGGGCGACTTCGCCGGCCACCGGGCCGACCAGCTCTCCGGCGGCCAGCAGCAGCGCGTCGCCATCGCGCGGGCGATGATGCAGGCCCCCGACCTCATCCTCGCCGACGAGCCCGTGGCCTCCCTCGACCCGCGCAACACCCGCATCGTCATGGACGCCCTGGCGGAGGCCAACCGGCGCCACGGCCTCACCGTGCTGTGCAACCTGCATTCCCTCGACCTGGCCCGCGGCTATTGCGACCGCCTCGTCGGCCTCGCCGACGGCCGCCTCGTCTTCGACGGCGCTCCCGCCGACCTCACCGAGGCGGTCGCCCGCCAGCTCTACGGGCTGGAGGCCGGCGAGGTCCTCGATGCCCCCGAGCCGGTGCGGCCCCAGGCCTATCCGGCCGCCCTGGTCGCTTGACCCCTCGTCGCTCGACCCCTTCGCTCCACCCCTCGGCCTGATGCCTCGCCCACCCCTCCGGGAGTTTCCCATGCTGACCCGTCGATCCCTCGCCGGAGCCCTCGCGCTCGCCCTCCTCGCCCTCCCGGCCGCCGCGCAGGACTGGAAGGCGGCCTATCCGGAGCTGACCCTGGCGGTGATCCCGGCCGAGAACGCGTCGGGCACCGCCGATCGCTACGCGCCGATGACCGCCTACCTGTCGAAGACCCTCGGCGTGCCGGTGAAGCTGCGCATCGCCAACGACTACGCCGCGGTGATCGAGAGCCAGCGCGCCGGCAATGCCCAACTCGCCTTCTACGGCCCCGCCTCCTTCGCCCGCGCGGTGATGACCGGCGTCAAGATCGAGCCCATCGTCAACCAGCGCCACGACAACGGCGCCTCGGGCTACTACTCGGTGATCTACGTGCGCGCCGACAGCCCGTACAAGACGATCGAGGACCTGAAGGGCAAGAACCTCGCCCTGGTCGACCCGAACTCCACCTCCGGCAACCAGGCGCCGCGCTACTTCCTGCACAGGGCCGGCCACCCGGTCGACACGGTCTTCGGCAAGACGGTCTATGCCGGCAGCCACGAGAACGCCGTCCTGGCCCTGGTGCAGGGCACCGTGGACGCGGCGGCCAATCTCTACAACTCCGACACCGACACCATGATCACCCGGATGGCCACCAAGGGCATGCTCAAGAAGCCCGACGGCACGGCGATGGGCCAGAACGACTTCCGCGTGGTGTTCAAGTCCGACTTCCTGCCCGAGGGCCCCTTCGCCATGCTGGCGAGCCTGCCCGACGACCTCAAGGCGAAGATCCGCGACGCCCTCGTGGCGATGCCCAAGGCCGACAAGGCCGCCTTCGACCGGCTCTCGGACGGCAAGGACCAGGATTTCACCCCCGTGACCCTGAAGGACTACCAGCCGATCATCGAGATGCTGAAGTTCAACGACGACCAGCGCCGCAAGTCTTGAGCGGACCCGTCCCGATCGGCGCGGGCCGCCGGTGACCACCGATGCCTGAGCGGATCACGCCCCTGCCCCCGGCCCGGGCCGCCGCCCTGGCGGGGGCCTACGGCGCGGCCGTGGCCGCGACCCGGCGCCGGACCTGGGCCAGCCTCGCCGCGCTCGTGGTGCTCGCCGGGCTCGCCGCCCAGGCCGCCGAGGTGCGTCCCCTCGTGCTGGCGGCCAATCTCGGCCGCTTCACCGACTACATCGCCCAGATCCTGCCCCACCTGACCCTGGCGAACCTGCCGGGAGACCTCGCCGAATGGTACTGGGGCTGGCCGAAATGGCTCGGTCTCCTGGGCGAGACCCTGCTGATGGCCTATCTGGGCACCCTCCTGGGGGCGCTCGGCGGCTTCGTGCTGTGCTTCTCCGCCGCCGCCAACGTGGCCGGCAGCCGGACGGCCTGCTTCCTCGTGCGGCGCGGCCTGGAATTCTGCCGCACCGTGCCGGAGATCGTGTTCGCGCTGATCTTCGTCATCGCCTTCGGCCTCGGGCCGATGGTGGGCGTGCTGGCGCTGGCGATCCACACCACCGGGGCCCTCGGCAAGCTGTTCTCCGAGGTCGTCGAGAACATCGACATGAAGCCGGTGGAGAGCCTCACCGCCGCCGGGGCCGGGCGGATCGAGACCCTGCGCTTCGCCGTGCTGCCCCAGGTGCTGTCGAACTTCGTCTCCTACGGGCTGCTGCGCTTCGAGATCAACGTGCGCGGCGCCGGCGTCATGGGCTTCGTCGGAGCCGGCGGCATCGGGCAGGAACTCCTCGTGGCGATCCGCAACTTCTACTACGCCGACGTCAGCGCCATCCTGGTCCTGATCATCCTCACCGTGATGGCGATCGACCTCGGCACCGAGCGCCTGCGCCACGGGCTTCTCGGGGGCTTGCGATGAAGGGTCCCGAGCGCGATCCGGTCCATCTCGGCCCCGCCGAGATCGCAGCCCTGCGCCGGCGCTTTCCCGGCAGCTTCCGCCCGGCCTGGCGGGGGCGGCTCCTCGCGGTCCTCGCCCTCGCCGGCCTCGTCGCCCTGGCGGGCTACGCGATGGTCCGCCTCGATTTCTCCGCCACCCGCCTCCTCGCCGGGCTCGGGCGCCTCGGCGAGTTCAGCCTGCTGATGCTGCCGCCGGAGGCCGGCGGCCGGGCCTGGACCTTCCTGCAGGCCCTGGCCGAGACCCTCGGCATCGCCTTCATCGGCACGCTGACGGCCGCGCTCCTGGCGTTTCCGGTGGCGTTCCTCGCCGCCCGCAACGTCGTGCCGAACCCCTTCGTGCACTTCACCGTGCGGCGCGGCCTCGACGTGGTGCGCTCGGTCGACGTGCTGATCTGGGCGCTGATCTGGATCAACGTCGTCGGGCTCGGCCCCTTCGCCGGGGCGCTCGCCATCGCCTGCGCGGATTTCGGGGCGCTCGGCAAGCTGTTCTCCGAGGCGGTCGAGACCGTCGACGGCAAGGCCGCCGAGGGCGTCTCCGCCTCCGGTGGCGCCGAGCTGCACCGCATCCGCTTCGGGCTGATCCCGGCGGTGCTGCCGGTGCTCGGCAGCCAGGTGCTGTACTTCTTCGAGTCGAACACCCGCTCGGCCACCATCATCGGCATCGTCGGCGCGGGCGGCATCGGCCAGTATCTCAGCGAGCTGATCCGCGTCCTCGAACTGCGCCAGGTCGCCTTCCTGATCCTGATGATCCTCGTGACCGTGGCGATCATCGACGCCGTCTCGGGACGCCTGCGCCGGACCCTGATCGGCGGCGCGGCACGGTAGGGGCGACGCCGGGTCCCGGTCACGCGGTCGACGAGGGACTTTCTGCCCGTCCGCTCAGGGCCGCGGGACCGCCAAAGGCCGCCCCCCAAGGCCGCCCCCGGCGCATCCGGTCGCCGGGGGCGACTGGCCGTCACTTCCGCAGGGGCACGCCCTTGGTGGTGAAACGCGGCGCGCCCGGATGGCGCATGGGCCGCTGCTGGCCGCGCGCCTTGCCCAGCCCGGTTCCGGACGGCTGCGAGGACGGCACGAGCTGGTCCGGCCGCGGCCCGATCAGGTCGGCCCGGCCCATGTCCCGCAGCGCCTCGCGCAGCAGGGGCCAGTTCTCGGGGTCGTGGTAGCGCAGGAACGCCTTGTGCAGCCGACGCTGCCGCATTCCCTTGATCGCGTCGACCGGCTGGCTGCCGCCGCGCCGCACGCCCTCCAGCGGGTTGATCTCGGTGTGGTACATGGTCGTGGCGGTCGCCATGGGCGAGGGCAGGAACGTCTGGACCTGGTCGGCGCGGTAGTCGTTCTTCTTGAGCCAGAGGGCGAGGTTCAGCATGTCCTCGTCGGTCGTGCCCGGATGCGCCGCGATGAAGTACGGGATCAGGTAGTACTTCTTGCCGGCCTTCTTGGCGGCGGCGTCGAACATCTCCTTGAAGCGGTCGTAGGTGCCGATCCCCGGCTTCATCATCAGGTCGAGGGGGCCGCGCTCGGTGTGCTCGGGCGCGATCTTGAGACGGCCGCCGACGTGATGGGTCACGAGCTCCTCGACATATTCGGGGCTTCGGACCGCCAGATCGTAGCGCACGCCGGAGGCGACCATCACCTTCTTGACGCCCTCCACCTCGCGGACCTTGCGATAGAGCCGGATCAGGTCGTCGTGCGAGGTGTTCAGGTTCGGGCAGATGTCGGGGAAGACGCAGGAGGGCAGCCGGCACGCCGCCTCGATCTTCGGGTCCTTGCAGGCCATCCGGTACATGTTCGCCGTCGGGCCGCCGACATCCGAGATCACCCCCGTGAAGCCCGGCGTCTTGTCGCGGATCCGCTCGATCTCGCGCAGGATCGAGCCTTCCGAGCGGTTCTGGATGACGCGGCCCTCGTGCTCGGTGATGGAGCAGAAGGTGCAGCCGCCGAAGCAGCCGCGCATGATCGTCACGGAGAACTTGATCATGTCCCAGGCGGGGATCTTCGCGTCGCCGTAGGCGGGATGGGGCGCGCGGGCGTAGGGCAGGTCGTAGACCGCATCCATCTCCTCGCTGGAGAGCGGGATCGGCGGCGGGTTCAGCCAGAGGTCGCGGTCGCCGTGGCGCTGGACGAGGGGGCGGGCGTTGCCGGGGTTGGCCTCCCGGTGCAGCACCCGCGAGGCCCGCGCATAGGCCTCCTTGTCGTCCTTGACCTCGTCGTAGGCGGGCAGCCGGATCACGGTCTCGCCGGGGCGGCGGCTGGCGGCCTCGTCGGCCGAATCGAGATCGTCGGCGGGCAGCTCGGTGTAGTGCTCGGGCACGCGGCGGAACAGGGCGACGCCGCGGACGGAGTCGAGGTCGTGCGGCGCCTCGCCGGCCGCGAGGCGGTTCGCCACCTCGACCACGGCGCGCTCGGCATTGCCGTAGAGGAGCAGGTCGGCCTTGGCGTCCGCCAGGATCGAGCGGCGCACCTTGTCGGACCAGTAATCGTAGTGGGCGATGCGGCGCAGCGAGGCCTCGATGCCGCCGAGGATGATCGGCACGTCCTTGTAGGCCTCGCGGCAGCGCTGCGTGTAGACGATGGTCGAGCGGTCCGGGCGGGCGCCGCCTTGCCCGCCCGCCGTGTAGGCGTCGTCGCTTCGCAGGCGACGGTCCGCCGTGTAGCGGTTCACCATCGAATCGAGATTGCCGCCGGTGACGCCGAAGAACAGCGTCGGCCGGCCCAGCGCCTTGAACGGCTCCGCCGATTGCCAGTCGGGCTGCGCGATGATGCCGACCCGGAAGCCCTGCGCCTCGAGCAGCCGGCCGATGATGGCCATGCCGAAGCTCGGATGGTCGACATAGGCGTCGCCCGTCACCAGGACGATGTCGCAGGCGTCCCACCCGAGCGCGTCCATCTCGGCGCGGCTCATGGGCAGGAACGGCGCGGCTTTCCCGGTCAGCGGCCGCTTGCAGGCGAGGGGAGCCGGGGATCGACTCGCGGAAGCTTGGAGGTCCATGGGCACAGTGCATAGCCCGCCCGGGCCGCGAGCTCAACGAAGCCGCCCCTGGGCCGGCTCATTTCAGCGGCAGGAACACCTCCGCGATCGCCTCGTGCTCCGGCACCTCCGGGAAGAACGCGAGGCGCTGGCAGTAGAGGGGAAAGTCTCGCGCCTCCTCGCCGCTGGCGGGCAGCCACTGGCGAGAGAGGTACAGCGCGGGCGACTCCAGGTCGTCGGTTCGACCGACGACGCGCAGCACCGCGCAGCGTCCCGCCGGGATCTCCCCGACCGTGATCGGCGCGCCGTTCGCCGAGACCGGCCGGTCGGTTCCGACACAGAGGTCCACGCGAAAGTCGCCCGGCGCGGCGGGACGCCGCTCGGACCGCCAGACGTTGAAGGTCGGGTTCGTCCTGGGGGGCAGGCCGGCGGCCGTCCGCCAGGCGATGAACCGCTGGAGCGTGGCCCCCAGCATCGCCGGATCGCCGCGGTGCTCCATGATCGCGACCCGCGTCGCCGACACATCGCGGATCGTCACGTCGTCGGGCGTGAACGGTCTTGTCATCTGCTTGCTCCTCGCTTCGTCGAGAGGCCCGAAGGCCGCGCGCCACGAGTCCCAGTCGGGAGCCTTCCGGAACGACGAGGGCGATTGCCCGAAACGTTGCCGGAAGGCGCGGGCGAAGGCGTCCGGCGCGTCGTAGCCGGCATCCATCGCGACGTCGGTGACGCTCTGGGCGTCCCTGTAGGCCAGCCGGTAGGATGCGCGCTTCATGCGGGCCAGCTGAACGTAGCGGTGCAGGGACAATCCGAAGGCCGCCGTGAACCGCCGATGGAAGTGGAACTTCGAGAAAGCCGCGATGCCGCTGACCGTCTCCAGGTCCAGTTCCTCGTCCAGGTGCCGGTCGATGTGATCGAGCACCCGCTGCATCCGGGCCTGATGGTTTCGGAGCGCCACACGCATCGTCCCGCCCTTCGTGACGCGATCAGCTATGCGCGAATGGGCATGCCCGGCTCGACCGATCTTGCGGTCGAGCTCGGGCCGGGCGCTGCTCCGGGGCCTGTTCGTGGGCAAGCCGTATTCCTCGCCGAATGGCAGGGTCGGGTGGAAGGCGGAATGTCCGCTGCGGGGCCAAGGACCAGACCTCCACCAACGAACCTCATCGCATGAGCGAACTGCTTTTCGCTCCGGACATCCCATGAGCGTCGCGGCACCGTCCCATGCGGCATCCGAATGCTCTGATGCGGGGCGCTGCCGGACGGGTCCCTGGGTGCCCCGGCCGGACCGGTGGCCCCTCACTCCACCACCAGCTCCACCCGGTCCGCCGCGAACAGGCTGCGGGTGGCCTGGATGCGCTGGCCGGCGCCGTCCACGTTCACGCTCGACAGGGCGATCAGGGTCCGGCCGGGGGCGATGTCGAGGCGTTCCGCTTCCTCGGAGCTGGCCGGGCGGGCGCCGATCCGGGTCGAGAGCCGGGTGTAGTCGGCCACGCCGAAGCCCGCATAGGCGCGGGTGAGCGAGCCGCTGGCGGCGTAGACGGCGTCGAAGCCGGTGAAGCGCGGCAGGGGCAGGCAGGTCCGGGCCGTCGAGATCGGGGCGCCGTCGGCCCGGTGCACGGTGAGGAGTTCGAGGATCGGCGCGCCGGGGGCGAGCCCCAGGGCCTCGGCCCAGTCCGCATCCGCCGGCACGGTCGCGGCCGCGATCAGGTCGCCCCAGGCCTCGCGCCCGGTGCGCGAGACGATCTCGGAGAAGCGGGTCCGCGGACCGATCGGGTAGGGAATCGGACCCTGCTCCACGAAGCTGCCCCGGCCCTGCGTGGTGCGCACCAGCCCGCCCTCGGCGAGCACCCCGAGCGCCCGGCGCACCGTGTGCCGGTTCACGCCGAAGCGCGCGGCGAGCGCCGATTCGGCCGGCAGCTGCGCCCCTGCGCCCAGGGTTCCGCCGCGGATCTCGCCCGCCAGGGTGTCGGCGATCTGCCGCCAGGCGGCGAGGCCGCCCCCGCGCTGGAGCGCCGTCACGCGGGTGTCGCCCGCCTCCGTCATGAGTGCCTCGCCTGGCTCGCCCGCATCCGTCCTCGAAAACCCTTGTGCCCGCTCATCCGCTTGTCTATACATGTAGACAAGTTTGGAGACCGATCGATGCCGAGCGCCAGCCAAACACCACCTGAGGCCGGGATGCCAGACCCCGCCGCGCGCCGGCGGGCGATGGCGCGGGCCGGTGCGGCGACAACCGACGAATTGCGGGCCGCTCTGGCGCGGGCCGGCGCCGCTGCCGAGGCGGAGGACCTGCGGGCGCCGGAGACGGGCCTCGTCATGGTCCGTGGGCGGATCGGCGGCGACGGACGGCCCTTCAATGCCGGCGAGGCCACGGTGACCCGGGCGGCGGTGCGCCTGCCCGGCGGCGAGACCGGCTTCGCCTACCATCTCGGCCGCGACCGGACCCGCGCACGCCTCGCCGCCATCCTCGACGCGCATTGGCAGCGCCCGGAGGCGCGCCCGGCCCTCGAGGCGGCGCTGGCCGAGATCGCAGGGCGCCGGGCGGACGGCGCGCGGCAGGCCGCCCGCAAGGCGGCGGCCACCCGGGTCAACTTCTTCACCCTGGCGCGGGGAGAGGATTGATGGCGCCCCCCCTCGCCCGCGGCTTCGCCGATCCCGTCCACGAGGGCCAGGCCGTGTTCCGCGCCGCGATGGAGGCCCTGAGCCGGCCCGGCCGGATCCGGCCCCTGGTCACCGCCCTGGCGCCGCCCGCCCCCCTCACCCCCGAGCTCGCGGCCCTGGCCCTGGCGCTCACCGACCCCGACACGCCGGTCTGGCTCGATGCGCCCCTGCGGGCGGACCCGGCGGTCGCGGGCTTCCTGCGCTTCCACACCGGGGCGCCGATCGTCGCCGCACCCGCGCAGGCGGCCTTCGCGCTGATCGCCGATCCCGCCCGCTGCCCCGCCTTCACGGATTTCGCACCCGGCATCCCCGCCTACCCGGATGCCTCCGCCACGCTGATCCTCGCCGTCGACACCCTCTCCGACGGGGCCGCCCGCGAAGGGCTCGCCTTCGCGGGGCCGGGCATCCGCGGCACGGCGCGGCTCGAGGCAGGGCCCCTGCCCGCCGACTGGGCCGCGCGCTGGGCCGCGAACCATGCGGGCTTCCCGCTGGGGATCGACTGCTTCTTCGTGGCGCCGGGCCGCCTCGCCGGGCTGCCGCGCTCGGCCCGGCCCGTCGACGCCGAAACTCTGCCGGGTTCGGATGATTTTGCGGGTTCGGACGATTCTGCGGGTTTGGAGGCGCTGCCATGTACGTCGCGGTGAAGGGCGGCGAGGCCGCCATCGACAACGCCCACCGGCTCCTGGCCGAGGTCCGGCGCGGCGACCCGGCCGTGCCCGAGCTCACCGTGGCGCAGATCCGCGAGCAGATGCGCCTCCTCGTCGACCGGGTGATGACCGAGGGCTCCCTCTACGATCCGGATCTGGCCGCCCTCGCCCTGAAGCAGGCCCGGGGCGACGTGGTCGAGGCGGTGTTCCTGGTGCGGGCCTACCGCACCACCCTGCCGCGCTTCGGCGCCACGGAGGCGGTCGATACCGGCGCGATGACGCTGGCGCGGCGCATCTCCGCCACCTTCAAGGACCTGCCCGGCGGGCAGGTGCTCGGCCCGACCTTCGACTACACCCACCGCCTCGTGGATTTCGGCCTGGCCGACGGCGCCGGCCCCGAGGCCGCCGCCGAGGCGGAGCCGGAGGCCGATGCCGCCGCCTGCCCGCGGGTCACCGATCTCCTGGGCCAGGCCGGCCTCCTCGAACCCTCGCCCCCGGACGAAGGGGCCCCCGTCGGCGATCTCACCCGCGAGCCGGTGGACTACCCCGCCGACCGGGCGGTGCGCCTGCAGGGGCTGGCCCGGGGCGACGAGGGCTTCCTCCTGGCGCTGGGCTACTCGACGCAGCGCGGCTACGGCCGCACCCATCCCTTCGTCGGCGAGATCCGGGTCGGGGCGGTGGAGCTCGCCTTCACGCCGGAGGAACTCGGCTTTCCGGTCGGCCTCGGCACGGTCGAGCTGACCGAGTGCCAGATGATCAACCAGTTCCACGGCCATGGCGCGGTGCCGCCGCAATTCACCCGGGGCTACGGCCTCGTCTTCGGCCAGGGCGAGCGCAAGGCCATGGCCATGGCGCTGGTGGACCGCTCGCTCCGGGCCGCCGAGCTCGGCGAGTCCGTCGCGGTGCCGGCCCAGGACCAGGAATTCGTCCTCGCCCATTGCGACAGCCTTCAGGCGACCGGCTTCGTCGAGCACATGAAGCTGCCGCACTACGTCGACTTCCAGGCCGAGCTCGAACTGGTCCGGCGCCTGCGGGCCGAGCACGCCGCCCGGTCGGCCGCGCCCGATTCCGACGAAGCCCCCCTGCGGGAGGCCGCCGAATGAACGCGCCAGATCTTGCCACCGCCACCGTCTCGGCCGGCACCGGCTACAACTTCGCCTATCTCGACGAGGGCACGAAGCGGATGATCCGCCGGGCCATCCTCAAGGCCATCGCGATCCCCGGCTACCAGGTGCCCTTCGCCGCCCGCGAGATGCCGATGCCCTACGGTTGGGGCACCGGCGGCGTGCAGGTCACCGCCGCGATCCTCGGCGCCGCCGACATCCTCAAGGTGATCGACCAGGGCGCCGACGACACCACCAACGCGGTCTCGATCCGGCGCTTCTTCACCGCCACCGCCGGAATCGCCACGACGACGCGGACGGCCGAGGCCACGGTGATCCAGACCCGCCACCGCATCCCCGAGGCGCCCCTCGCCGAGGGACAGGTCCTCGTCTACCAGGTGCCGATCCCCGAGCCCCTCCGCTTCCTCGAGCCGCGCGAGACCGAGACGCGCCAGCTCCACGCGCTGGCCGAGTACGGCCTCATGCACGTGAAGCTCTACGAGGACATCGCGCGCCACGGCCACATCGCCACCACCTACGCCTATCCGGTGGAGGTGGCCGGCCGCTACGTGATGGACCCCTCCCCGACCCCGAAATTCGACAATCCCAAGATGGACGACTGCCCCGCCCTCCAGCTCTTCGGGGCCGGCCGCGAGAAGCGCATCTACGCGATCCCGCCCCATACCCGGGTGCGCAGCCTCGACTTCGAGGACCACCCCTTCCGGGTCCAACGCTTCGACCGTCCCTGCGCCCTCTGCGGGGCCGAGGACGTCTACCTCGACGAGGTCGTCCTCGACGATGCCGGGGGGCGGATGTTCGTCTGCTCGGACACCGACCATTGCGAGACCCGCCGCGCCGACGGCCATACCGGAGAGGCCGCGTGATGGAACCGCTCCTGATCGTCGAGGGCCTGACCAAGCGCTACGGCCGCCGCCTCGCCTGCGACGGCATCGGCTTCACCCTCGACCCCGGCGAGGTCCTGGCGGTGGTCGGCGAATCGGGCTCCGGCAAGTCGACCCTGCTCTCGCTCGTCGCCGGCGAGGTCGCGGCCGATGCGGGCTCCGTCGCCTACCGCCTGCGCGACGGCGCGACCCGCGACCTCGACACCCTGAGCGTGGTCGAGCGGCGCGCGCTGATGCGCACCGACTGGGGGTTCGTGCGCCAGGACGCCACCCAGGGCCTGCGCATGGCGGTCTCGGCCGGGGGCAATGTCGGCGAGCGCCTGATGGGCGTCGGCGACCGCCATTACGGCCGCATCCGCGCCACCGCCCTCGACTGGCTCGCCCGCGTCGAGATCGCCCCGGACCGCATCGACGACCCGCCCACCCGCTTCTCCGGCGGCATGCGCCAGCGCCTGCAGATCGCCCGCAACCTCGTCACCGCGCCCCGCCTCGTGCTCATGGACGAGCCGACCTCGGGCCTCGACGTCTCGGTCCAGGCCCGCCTCCTCGACATGATCCGGGGCCTGGTGGCCGAGCTCGGCCTCGCCGTCATCATCGTCACCCACGACCTCGCCGTGGCGCGCCTGCTCTCGCACCGCGTCCTCGTCATGCGGGCCGGCCGGGTGATCGAGACCGGCCTGACCGACCAGGTCCTCGACGACCCGCAGGCCGCCTACACCCAGCTCCTCGTCTCCTCGGTGCTCGCCGCATGACGCCTGCTCCTTCCCCTCTGCCCCTCCCTCCCC